>JAHRFV010000161.1 GCA_019084435.1 Dethiosulfatibacter sp. | reverse complement strand
GTTATATGTCAGCAACGGCATATAACATGAAGAAGATAGCAAGATTTCTTCATGTTTTTTTATTTTTTGAGAAATGCCATCATAGAAAAGGTTATTTTTAGATTTTATCTAAAAATTTCCGTTTGATCAGGCAAACAATGGGAAAACCCGTAAGAAAATGAAAATTTCATACGGGTTTGTAATCAATCTGAAGACCTTAGGGTCTTTTTTTATGCTTTTGATTGGAAGGGAGTCGAACCCTGAGATGGCGCGACCGAGTAAAAGCTGCTAAATGCAGGTAATCAAAATTCTTTAATTTCATCGGGTTTTCGTGTTTTTTGAGAGATAATTATAGATGAAAAACAAAAGAAAGTCTCGGTGAAACTGAGTGATTTACACCGAAAATGCACCGGAAATAGAAAAATGCACCGAAAAATATTAGAGTAGAATTTCGGTACATACTTTTTGGCGTTAAGGGTTTCGGAATTAAAGCATTAACATAATGGAGGTAAAGAAAATTCTGTGTCAGGTGGCCAACTTTTTTCAGCTTTTCAGACTATCTATATAATATTTAAAGATTTCATTTTTCTCCATAAAGTTGACGTACTAATACCCAATTTGCTTGCAGCTTTTGTTCTGTTTCCTTCAAATTCATTCAGTATTTGTATAATAGCAGTTGCTTCAGATGCTAAAACTTGCTGAGATAACGAAAAATCTACAGTCTGAATATCTGTATTATTTTCTAATGCTTTCATACCTTTGGATACCTGCTTCATAATTTCTATGTCTATTTGATCTGTTGTTGAAAGTACAATAGCCCTTTCTACTATATTATTTAACTGTCGGACATTACCAGGGAAACTCAAAGTTGAAAGGTAGTGTAGAGCTTCATCAGTAAAACTTCTTATTTTTAGACCAAGTTCAATAGATCTTTTTAATAGAAAATTTTTCGCAAGAGGTGCAATATCTTCAATCCTTTCTGATAATGGAGGTATTTCCAGTAATAGGACACTGATTCGAAAATATAAATCTTCTCGAAATAATTCTTTAACAATTAAATCATTGATGTTTTTGTTGGTAGCGGCTATTACACGTATGTCAATAGGTATAACCTTATCACTACCTAATTTCATTACTTCCTTTTCTTGAAGAACACGTAAAAATCTTGCTTGAACAGATAAAGGCATTTCACTGATTTCATCGAGAAAAACGGTACCTTCATGGGCTATTTCAAATAAGCCAGGCTTACTATTATTAGCACCAGTGAAAGAACCTTTTTCATAACCAAATAATAGACTTTCTAAAATACTTTCAGGTAAAGCGGCGCAGTTAATTACAACAAAAGGTTTATTTCTACGAGAACTGGCATTATGTATGCTTTGTGCAAAAACCTCTTTTCCTGAACCACTAGGTGCAGTAATTAATATTGTAGAATCAACTTGTGCAAATCTCTTTGCCATAGATATCTTTTCGGACATTATTCTACTAGTACCAACAATAGATTGAAAAGTTTTAGTTGCATGATTACCTGAAGAAAGCAATTTCGTCCTTATTTTTTGTTCAGTTTCTTGAACATCTTCGGCTTTATTTAGTGTGATAATTAGCATGCTAACCTGATTATCCACAATTATTGGGGAATAATTAACAATAAGCATTATACCATTAACAGTAATAATTTTGCCTTGGACGGAATTTTTAGATGCGATGGCGTTTAATATATCTAATGGAATCAGGGCTGTTTCAAGATATGATTTGCCTATTATATCTGTTTTGTTTAATGAGAATATTTGAAGGGTGGCATTATTGACATGCAGTATTTTACCTACATTATCGAATGCAACAATTCCTTGTGTAATGATATTGAGAATGGTAGTAATCAAATTTTCATTTTCTATTTTCTTCTTATATATCTCAAGGTTATGTTTAGCTAGATTTATTGCTTCAATAACATCTCTTTTTGGCAAGTTAATAAGAATTGCTTTTAAACTATATTTTTCAACAACATCAACGGCCCAAGCCGGGCAAACAACTGCTTTAAAACCATCATTCTTGATATTAACTATTGTTTCTTCCAATTCTAATTCATTCAAATAGAATATAGATGTTTTTTTGGGATAAAGATTATGAGCTTCTAATACAGCAGTTTGAAAAGTCTGTTCAACTGAGTTCTTATCATTTCTTTTACTTAATAAAGCAATTTTATCGAAAGAGTTAAAAGCTTCTTCAAGACATAAAACAAATGTATAACTGCTTCTCTTTATAGGAACTAATGGTATCTGTATATATTGAGCAAAAAGATTACAAAGCAAACGCGTGGATATTATTACCTTAGCTCCTTTTCTGACCTCTTCCTTGGCAATCTCCAAGCATTTATCAGGATCCGAATCATAAAAGGTAGGAATATCCATTTCAAGAGTTTTAATCACATCATTAAAATTAGCCACATGATGTAATGATTTAGTAATAAAGATAATTGAATTATTCATAGAAAACTCCGTTCACTCAATGATTTGTGTTTTGTGAGATTCAAAATTAATAAAATCATTTTATCACCTATGCAATTCTTTTACAACGATGAAATTCAGTTTTGAAATGAAATCCACACTAATTCCGTATATTTATATATAAAAATAGCATTATAACATTGGCATGCTTTTTGCATTAAACTTGGATGAATGCATTCAAGTATTAAATAAAATTGTATAAATTCATAGGGTGGTGATTTGTATTAAATATTTAATTGCTTTTATTGGGTATGGTGAGGCTGCTTATCATATATCTAAAGGCCTTCATAATGAGGGTATCAATAACATTATAGCATTTGATTTGAAGCAGCAAGATAAAATAGCGGGTGAGATTATTAAATCACGATCAAAGGAAGTTGGTATTGAATTAGCTCCTACTTTGGAGCAAGCCTATAGTTCAGCAAAATTTATCTTTTCTCTAACAAATGCAATAGTAGCATATGATGTAGCAGATTCTATTTTACCTAATCTCAGAGAAGGGCAGGTATATGTAGATATGAATTCAACTTCACCGAATACGATGGTAAAGATGGATTTGATTAAAAGACAGGAGGGTGTTTTCTTCTGTGATGTAAGCTTAATGAATAGTGTTCCAAAAAGTGGTCACAAAACAAAAATGTATGTTTCTGGAGATGGTGCAAAGATCTTCTATGATACATTTAAGGTCTTAAACACCAATATCAATTTATTAGATACTCCAGCTGGTGGCGCAAGTGCTATTAAAATGTTTAAGAGCGTTTTCAGTAAAGGCTTTCCGCAACTGATTTTAGAATGTTTTCTTGCTTCGGAAAGATATGGTGTATTAGATGAGATTGTTAATGCAATCAAAGACACATTTAAGGACAGAAATATTGAAGAATTTGCCAATGAGACCCTTTATACAACGCTTATTCATGCTAAAAGACGTGCTGCTGAAGTTCAAGAAGTTTGTGATACATTGGAAGAACTTGGAGTGGATGCTTCAATATCTCGAGCAACAGTATACAAATTAGAGAAGCTAGCAGAAATAGATTACGCGACAATCATAGGAGACAATAGACATACAGATTTAAGAGATATAATTAAATTGATAGTGAATATTTAATAAAAAGGCTCTGTAAACTAAATATGAAAGATTAGCACAATGTTTTAATAGAATAGCTTAAAATTGCTTCCGATTTCGCCATGAGGATGGTAAAGGATCATCCCCGTCCTAGTCAAGGATAAAATGAACACGCTAACGCGCGT
>JAHRFV010000130.1 GCA_019084435.1 Dethiosulfatibacter sp. | reverse complement strand
TGATCAACGCTATTGTGTTGAAGGTTTGAAAAGATCCGCACATAAAAAGGTTACAGGGAAGTAATGGTTATGAAAAATAAACTCAACCAAGAAATTATAGTGCTCGAATGGCGTTTCTATGGTCCGAATCATAGCAATGTGCTTCACAAACACTGCAGAAGCTTTTTGTATTTCTATGAGGGCAGGTCTCTGATTTCTTCACTGCATAAGAAAGAAGTTCTTCGCATTCTTTGCAAGACTTTGAATGATTCATACCTGAACAGTGTATAGAAATCATCTCTTCGAGCACTCTAATTTCTTGGTTGAGTTTATTTTTCATAACCATTACTTCCCTGTAACCTTTTTATGTGCGGATCTTTTCAAACCTTCAACACAATAGCGTTGATCAAGTTCATGGCAGCTATATGTGAACTTAATTGTATGTACATCCCTTGAAGACAAACACAGGACAATAATTTCTTTCCAATTGAGAGATATAGATTCTTTATCCGGCTCATGGTACGTCAAATCCTCTACTGTCAACAAATGTGCCAGACAGCATGTCGTATAGATATCAAATGCATTTTCAAAATCATCGAAATACTTCTTGAGATTAACCAAAGCATGCAATCCGGTGATACAATGAAGGACAACGATGCTGGAGGATTGGTCAAACACTGGAAGAAGCAATGAGATTAATCCTTTAATCTTTTCCTCTTCTGATCCTTCCATTACAAATCCCATTTCCATAAACGTTTTGCTTTCGTATAACGCTTTCATTTGACTTCCTGTAGAGGGTTGTGCTTCAAGTAGTTTTCTTATCTTTTTATGGTTAATCAACTGATTCATATCGCTGAAGATCTGAGAAATTGGTATCCTTCGATTCAATACATCTGCTTCACGATAAGCTGTGACATAATAAGCCAAGGCGCGTGCAACCTCTTCTTCGAGCTTCTCTTCCAGTTCAGCTCCTTCAACTGCATAAGCTAGTCTGATCAGTACATGAAAAAGACCAGATGACATGCCGAGTGGATATTGATTCAATACTTCGCGAACAAGCTTGTCTATTCCTTCCTGTCGGACTCGTTCCCTCACTAGCATCAGGCAGGACTCGTATAATTCCCTTTTTCCAAGACAAGATTCTAATGAATTTGATTTGTTTTGATTTTCCTTTATCTGGTTTATCTGAAATTTTTGCTTGAAATAATCCGAGTAGTCTTTTACTAAATCCAGATCACCAGATAGTCTGTACAATGCCAGCTGACCCATTGGTAGGTGATTCACCAAATTCCCCATATAGGGTGTATCTTGCTTACCATATTCGATTATCAGTTCTCCAATTGTCATAATCTGCTCCTTTTATTAAATTAGGTGCATTTTTATTCTACCATAGTTGCACTTGTAAAATCAATTGATGGGTGCAATATCAGTAAAGCTATGTATGCGTTAATTCTCTAAAGACAATTTTATTGTTTAATGATTTTTTAATACCTCTGTTGTTTTGATTTAATCATTGAATTGTATAATTGTCTTGACTCTCACACTATGTGAGGGTTTACAATGAAATTACAATTCGAATTGATGAACTAAGAAGGGAGGTCATATGCTAAAAATAGGTGATTTTTCAAGAATTACAAGAGTATCTGTTAGAATGTTAAGGCATTACGATGAGATTGACTTGCTGAAGCCACAAAATGTAGACAAATTCTCTGGATATCGGTTTTACTCTGCGGATCAGATTCCAGTGGTAAACCGGATAAATGTCTTAAAGGAAATGGGATTTTCGCTTCTTGAAATATGTGGGTTTTTGAACAAAAAAATGGATTCAGAACAAGTTCTAAGTCTTTTGCATAACAAAAAACGTGAAATCTCATCTGCTATAGAAAAAGAGAATGAAAGATTATTAAGAGTCGAAACACTGATTAAATTTATTGATAAGGAGATGTTTTTTATGAAGTATGAAATAGCTATAAAAACCATACCAGCATTCAGGGTATTATCTCTAAGAGGAACTATACCCGAGTATAATGTTGAAAGTATTCTATGGGAGGAATTGCAGGGTTATGTAAGTCAGAATAATTTAAAATGTGAATTGCCATGCCATGCAATCTATCACGATGTAGGATATAAAGAAAGAGATGTAGATGTTGAAGTGACTATGTGCTTATCAGGCAATGCTCCTGAAACAGAGCGGATAAAAGTTAGAGAGCTTGAAGCTGTTGACGAAATGGCGATAGTGATGCATGAAGGTCCTTTTGAAGAGATGACAGCTGCCTATCATGCCTTGGGAGTATGGTTGGAATCTAATGGTTATGAAATGAATGGACCAACTAGGGCAATTTATCACAAAGGGCCATGGTGTGAAGAAAGCCCTGAGAATTATCTTACAGAAATTCAAGCACCGGTAAGAAAAAGCAAATAGTATCATAGGCTTTAAGTGGGTGCACATGTTTTGTGCACCTATTATATTGCTTATGTGGATGAATTACCCAAATTAATTATTGACAAAAATAAAACATAGGCATAATATATACATATACCCATAAAGGAATATGAAACGCAAAGGAGAGCCTCTATGAATCAACTAACAAGTATATTTAAGATATTATCCGATGAAACAAGGCTAAGAATGATGGTTCTGCTTTTTCAAGAAGAACTATGTGTTTGTGAGCTTAGTGGCGTTCTAGAAGTACCGCAACCAAGAGTATCCAAGAATCTTTCCAAGCTTAGGGATCTGAATTTGGTAGACGACGAAAGGAAAGAAAAATTTGTTTTTTATAAGCTTAAAGAAGACAATCAATTGCTGATGGAAACCTTGAAGAGTATATCTGATAAGCTTGACACATACCCACAACTGGTTCAGGATCGCAAAAGACTTGCTTTCAAGGAAGAAATATTAAATAAATGTTGCATTATTTGTGACTAATCTAATAACAAGGAGCATAATGATATGTTTATATTTACATGGTTAAATAACCAGCTGTTGAAAATGGAGTGGCTTTACGAATTAGTAAGA
>JAHRFV010000246.1 GCA_019084435.1 Dethiosulfatibacter sp. | reverse complement strand
TGGTGATTAGCCTACTGTGCCATCTTCTCACTATCAAGAGGCTTTCGCGGCATAAATCGCTCATAGAATTGAAAGACTTACCATATCAATTGAACATAAATTTTTTTCCGAGGAATTTACACACTAATTCGGACTTGACTTTTTTTTTAAATATTTGACTTTATTGACGATTTATATTAACTTATATTGTTGTGATGAACTGAATTTACTTTTAAAGATTGTGCAATAGTGTTATAATTATTGAAATATTTTATCATGATTTTGGAGGACTCAATGAAAGTAATGATTATCGGAGCAGGCAAATTAGGCTATAAAATTGCAGAGGCCATGATATTAGAAGATATTGATGTTACATTGATAGATGATAATGCAAAGGTGATAGATAGAGTAAACCAGCAGCTTGATGTACTGACAGTGGTCGATAGTGGTATCAACATCAGCATGCTGAAGGATATGTGTATTGAAACCTTTGACCTGTTAATCGCGACAACTGAGAATGATGCGACAAATGCTGTGATCTGTGCATTTGCAAAAAAACTGGGATGTCAAAAAACAATAGCTAGAATCCGTGATCCTGGGTACACTGAGCAGTTAGATTTTGTTAAAAGCGAGATGGGAATTGATTTCATCATTAATCCGGATTATGAAACAGCCTATTCAATCTCTAAGTATCTTCTGAAAAATGTTGTTTATTATTCGGGTGAGTTTGCCAGTGGCAAAGCTAAAATGATTAATTTTAACGTTGGACACAACGATCATTTTGTTGGCAAGCAAATAATGGAAATTAAAGGTCTTGAAGGTCTTCTGATAACCGCCATATCGAGAGAGGGAGAACTGATTATTCCAAATGGCTCTATTAGACTCGTCGAACATGATGTGATACACGTGATTGGACGTGAAAAGGATATCATAGGGTTTAGCAAATCATTCAAGCTTAATGGAAAAGAAAGAGACATTAAAAACGCAATGATTTTGGGTGGCGGAAATCTCTCATATTATCTTGCCAAAGAACTTCGAAAATCTAAAATCGATGTTACAATCATTGAACAAGATAAAGTGAGGGCTAATAAACTGGCGGAATTACTTGACCATGTGTTGATCATAAATGGAGATGGTACCGATATAACCTTGCTCGAGGAAGAAAACATTGCTGACATGGATGCTTTTATAGGCGCAACAGGATATGACGAACAGAATCTCTTGATGGCGCTCATGGCTAAACAATATGGAGTTTGTAAATCAATTGCCAAGGTCAGTAGGCCAAATTACACCAATATAATAGATCAACTGGATATCGATGCTGCTATCAATCCTATCAATATAACTGCCGGCAACATTTTGAAATTTATTAGAGGCGGTAAGGTGTTGTCCGTGTCACTATTGCTGGGCGGCAAGGGAGAAGTGACTGAAATCATAGCAACTCCCGATATGCCTTATATTAATAAGCCTTTAGCGCAGTTGAACCTTCCTGAAAGGATAATCATAGGCGCTATCATTCATAATGGGGAAGTTATAATTCCAAAAGGCAACTCTGTCATAATGCCCTATGATAGAATAATCGTTTTTTCACTATCTGATGACTTCGAAAACTTAAAGTCGTTTTTTAAGCCGGGTAAAGGAGGACTTTTCAGTGAGATATGGAATCGTAGCAAAGGTACTAGGTTCAATTCTAGTAATTGAATCCGGGCTTTTGGCATTTCCCCTATTCATTTCGGTATACTACAGGGAAGCAAGTGTAAATGCATTTCTGATAACTATTCTTCTTACAGGGGTTTCAGGATTTCTTTTGACACAAATCAAAACCAGTTCAAAGTCCATTAAAGCTAAAGAAGGTATAATGATTGTCACCTTTGGATGGATTCTCATTTCCGTGTTTGGAGCGATGCCTTTATATATGACTGGAAGTGTTTCTACTTTTGTCGATGCTTTGTTTGAAACGATATCAGGATTCACAACCACTGGCGCATCTGTGATATTAGATGTGGAATCCCTATCAAAAGGTATACTTTTTTGGAGATCATTCACACACTGGATAGGTGGAATGGGAATACTAGTATTTACACTTGCACTACTTCCAACTCTAGGGATTGGCAGCATGCAAATTTTCAAAGCAGAAACACCTGGTCCCTTTGCAGGTAAGATGGCGCCTAGAATGAAAGACACCGCAAGGGTTCTTTACATCACTTACCTGTCCTTAACATTAGTAGAGATACTATTCCTTCTAGTTGGAGGGGTAAGCTTGTTTGATGCTGCGCTGTTCACATTCGGAACAGTGGGGACTGGTGGCTTTGCACCTTATAATGACAGTCTAGCAAGATTTGGTTCTCATATACATATAATAGTTAGTATTTTTATGGTTTTTGCAGGTGTGAATTTTTCTCTGCATTATTTGTTTTACAAAGGTAGATTTAGGGTTATTCTGCATGACAGCGAGTTCAAACTGTATATAAAATTCATTGTAGTTGCTGTTTTGCTTATAGCAGTCGATTTGTATGTAGTAGAATATGACAGTTTTTTATATGCTTTGAGGGATTCCTTGTTTCAAACTACATCCATTATGACCACGACAGGGTTTTCAACGGTAGATTTCCAGTTGTGGCCCACTTTTAGTAAAATGATATTATTGGGTCTGATGTTCGTTGGGGGAAGCGCCGGTTCAACTGCTGGAGGGATGAAGGTTATTAGAGTCCTGATAATATTCAAGCTGATAAAAAGAGAGCTTTCTAAAACTTTTCATTCAAGAGCTTTGATTCCAATCAAGCTTGGCGGAAAAGCCATCTCAAATGAAAGTGTTGCAGGAGTTTATAGTTTTCTGGGTTTACACATATTGGTATTTCTTGTAGGTACCATTTTAGTGTCTTTAGATCGAGTTGACATGATTACAGCCATATCATCATCCGCCGCAACGCTAAACAACATAGGTCCGGGATTTCATCTTGTAGGGCCTACATCTACATATGGGCATTTTTCTGACTTTAGCAAGCTCGTGTTTTGTGTTTTAATGTTACTAGGAAGGCTTGAGTTATTTACTATTATTGCTCTTTTTGTTCCAAAGAGCTGGACTAAGGAGAGCTGACAGTATTTAACAAATATGCACTTCCTTGAGGATATTGACATGACCCGATATTTTTGATAACTTATATTAATTAAATCAAATTTTAATAATAATTTTAAGATAGAAAGGAGATCAATATGGAAAAATTTCTAACCACAGCATATACTTTTGATGATGTCTTGCTGTTGCCAGCTAGATCAGAGGTGTTGCCAAGAGATGTAGACGTTTCTACATATCTGACTAAAAAAATAAAACTAAACATACCGCTGATGTCTGCCAGCATGGATACAGTGACAGAATCAAAAATGGCTATTGCAATGGCCAGAGAGGGCGGTATCGGCATTATACACAAGAATATGTCTGTTGAAGCCCAAGCTATTGAAGTTGACAAGGTAAAGAGGTCAGAGCATGGAGTAATAACAGACCCTTTTTATTTGTCTCAGGAAAATCTGGTTGAGGAAGCACTTGAACTAATGAGCCGTTACAGAATTTCAGGGGTTCCAATAGTAGATGATGAGAACAAACTGATTGGCATCATAACCAACAGAGATGTAAGATTCGAAAATGATCTTTCTAAAAAGATAAAATATGCCATGACAAAAGAAGGACTGATAACAGCACCTGAGGGAATATCAATGGATGATGCCCTTAAAATTCTATCAGCCCATAGAATAGAAAAACTTCCTCTGGTAAAAGAAAATGGGGTTTTAGCAGGTCTAATCACCATTAAAGACATAGAAAAAACCATCAAGTATCCTGATTCTGCAAAAGACTCGAATGGAAGGCTTCTGGTTGGCGCAGGAGTAGGAGTAACTAAAGACATGATGGAAAGAGTGGATGCTCTTGTGAAGGTCAAGGTTGATGTTATTGTAGTAGATACAGCTCATGGACATTCAACAGGTGTTATCGAGGCAGTAAAGAGTATTAAAGCCAAATATCCTGATCTGCAGCTTGTTGCAGGCAACGTTGCAACTGCCGACGCGGTTAGAGAGTTGGCTGCAGCTGGTGCAGACTGTGTAAAGGTTGGAATAGGACCAGGGTCAATCTGTACTACCAGGGTCGTGGCAGGGGTTGGCGTTCCTCAATTGACCGCAGTTCAGAACTGTGCCAGAGAAGCCAAAGAACACGGTGTTCAGATAATAGCAGATGGTGGTATCAAATATACAGGCGACATCCCTAAAGCTATAGCGGCAGGAGCAGATGTTGTTATGATTGGATCTCTATTTGCAGGCACAGAGGAAAGCCCAGGCGAGACAGTCCTTTATCAGGGAAGAAGGTTTAAAGTTTACAGGGGAATGGGCTCTGAAGGTGCTATGAACCAGGGCAGCAAGGACAGATATTTCCAGGAGGACAGCAAGAAATTTGTTCCTGAGGGAGTTGAAGGTCAAGTTCCATTTAAAGGACCTATCAGCGAGGTTGTCTATCAGATGGTAGGTGGTCTGAAAGCTGGAATGGGATATTGCGGGACTAAAGATATTGATGAACTTAAGAATAAAGCGCAATTTGTCATCATTACCGGTTCAGGATTGAAGGAAAGCCATCCGCATGACATCCAGATAACAAAAGAATCATCGAACTACAGCATCAGAGCATAAGGTAGGAGATTGATATGATACTAATAGTGGATTTTGGAGCACAATACAGTCAGCTAATAGCGAGACGCGTCAGAGAGGCAAAGGTTTATTGTGAAATTGTGCCTTATGATGTGTCGTTGGAGCGGATTAAAGAGATAAAACCTGATGGGATAATCTTGTCAGGCGGTCCTGCTAGCGTGTATGAGGATTTTGCACCGAATATAGATAATGGAATTTTCGATTTGGGAATACCTGTCCTCGGGATTTGTTATGGCGGACAGCTTATCGCACAGAATTTTGGTGGTAAGGTTGCCAGAGCAACATCGAGAGAGTTTGGTAGAATACTGCTAAATATCGACCAGAATAGTAAGCTATTTGAAGGGTTTGAAGAAAGAAACAAATGCTGGATGAGCCATACGGATTATATTGAGAAGCTAGCAGATGATTTCAAGGTGACGGCCAACTCAGAATCTTGTCCTGTAGCAGCATTTGAGAATGATGAAAAAAAGATTTATGCTGTTCAGTTTCATCCTGAAGTTGAGCATACAGATAATGGTAGAGAAGTAATCAACAATTTTGTTTTCAATATTTGTAAAGAAGATCCAACTTGGGACATGGGAAACTACGCGGAAGAAACAATCCTAAATATTAAGGAAATCGTTGGTGACAGAAAAGCCCTGTGTGCTTTATCAGGCGGCGTAGACTCATCAGTTGCAGCAGTTTTGGTTCATCGAGCTATCGGTAAAAATCTGATTTGTGTTTTTGTCGACCATGGTTTGTTGAGAAAGGATGAAGGAGATCAGGTAGAACGAGTTTTTAAAGAAGAGTTCAACATGAACCTGATCCGTGTAAATGCCCAAGAGAGATTTCTCGGAAAGCTTAAAGGTATCTCTGATCCTGAACAAAAGAGAAAGATAATCGGAGAGGAATTTATCAGGGTATTTGAGGAAGAAAAGAATAAACTGAAAGATGTGTTTGGTCATATTGATTATCTGGTACAGGGGACTATCTATCCGGACGTGATTGAAAGTGGAACTAGTACAGCAGCAGTCATCAAGAGTCACCATAATGTTGGCGGACTTCCTGAGGATGTCGATTTCGAGCTTTTAGAGCCACTTAGACAACTCTTCAAGGATGAAGTGAGACAGGTAGGCAGAGAGCTTGGCATTTCCAACGAGCTTGTTGAAAGACAGCCCTTCCCGGGTCCAGGATTGGCTATCAGAGTTTTGGGAGAAATAACAGAGGACAAACTTCATCTTGTAAGAGAAGCGGATTACATTTTCAGAGATGAAGTAAAGAAAGCAGGACTGCAAAATCAAATTTGGCAATACTTTGCCTGTTTGCCAAATATTAGAAGCGTTGGTGTCATGGGAGATGAGAGAACCTATTCTCATACGGTCGCACTAAGAGCCGTCACCAGCACAGACGGCATGACGTCAGACTGGGCCAGAATACCATACGAAGTTCTGGAAAAAGTGTCCAACAGAATCGTCAATGAAGTGGATAATGTGAATCGGATTGTTTATGACATCACATCGAAGCCTCCTTCGACGATTGAGTGGGAATAAAAAATAAAATCTAAAATGCAGTAATTGGAAAGGTTGTAGGGTTTTGCAATGGCCTGTGGTTCTGCTTTGCTTCTGGTTATTTGTATATTGCTACATAAGATACCCAATTGAATAAAAAAATGCTGAAAAACAACCATGAATACGAATTAGTAGAATATGGTTGTTTTTTATATGCTAAACATAAACGCTAAAAATCATTATGGAAGAAGAATTTCGAAAGGATGAATGATCCTTATCATAAGTGATATTAATTACTTGCAATACAAACTAATATGGTATAAAATAAAATTACCAAATTAGTAATATTATTTGGAGGTATCGACATTAAGATAAAATACAGAAATAGCAAGGATAAAAAAATATGTACTGATTTTAAAAAGGCGAAGAAAGAAATCGGTCCAATAGTAGCAGATAAACTACACAGCCTTATAAACTTTCTTGAGAGTGCAAGCAGTTTAATGGATATAAAAAATGTCCCTATTTATCGTCTTCACCCTTTAAAGGGAGATAGAAAAGGACAGTTTGCAATTGACATAGGAAGGAAACTCGGCTGGCGTTTGATTATAATTCCTGAAGATGATGAAGGAAATGAATGGGATATTACCGATATAAATATGGTCTATGAATTAACTAATATTATATTGGTATGGGAGGTGTCAAAACACTATGAGTAGAATCGAATACAATGATATCGTTGCATATCATCCTGGATACTATGTCAAAGAGATGACTGAAGAACTAAATATTTCTCAAGATGAATTATCAAAGAGATTAGATACGACTTCAAAGCATTTGAGTGATTTTGTTAATGGAAAGGCTAAACTAACAGAAGAACTGGCCTTAAAACTATCAAGGGTTTTTGGAACAAGTATTGAACTTTGGTTGAATCTAAACAACAGGTTTATTGAAAAAATCATCGAGATAGAAAAGCAAAGAACGAGCGACGAAGAATGTGAAATTGCTAGGAAGATAGATTATTCATTTTTTGTGAATCTTAGTATTCTTCCAGCGAAAAGAAATATATGCGATAAAGTTGATGAACTTCACAAATTTTTCAAAGTTGCTTCACTAAAAGTGCTAAGCAGAAAAGATTTTTTGGTGCAATATAAGACAGCTGTTGCTAATGTGAATGACGTGAATGTTATAAATGCTAATGCATGGGTGCAAACTGCGATAAATATCGGTGGGCAAATTGACACAAAACCATTCAATGAAGCTAAATTAAAAATGTGCATTAAAGAGATTCGCAACATGACCACACAAGTGCCAGATGAATTTTTTACGAGATTAAAAGACATTCTGAAAGAGTGCGGCGTTGCATTAGTTTATTTGCCACATCTCAAAAACTGTGGCATTAATGGCGCGGTTAAGTGGCTGAACAATGACAAAGTGCTATTGGCAATTAATAACAGAAGCAAATACGCGGATTACTTTTGGTTTGCATTATTCCATGAGCTGGGACATGTATTGCAGAAGAGAAAAAAACTACTGATTGTAAGTGAAAGTTCAGACCAAATGCATGATAAAAACGACTTGATGGATCGACTTGAGCATGAAGCTAATCAATACGCCCGAAGCACATTAATTGATGAATTAGCTTATGAAAAGTTTATGAAAGAAGAGCCTAAAAATGCTACCCAGATCTTAGAATTTTCAAAACGTTATAATATACATCCTGGTATAGTGGTGGGAAGACTGCAAAGAGATGGAGCAATTGGGTATAATCAACATAATGATTTAAGGGTAAAATATGATATACGATAAGAGTTTGAAGTGAATTATCATTCAATAGTGACTGCGATTATCCTTATAAATTATATGGATTCTGGTAAGCATTTTACTGTATTGGGAGAGTAACATCACCTAACCTAACTGGGTGTTTGCAAGACCGTATCTCAAACCGAGGCGCACTCGCATTAGTTGTTCGAAAAGCTTATTAAAATGAGTGAGACATATAAGTACGATTTTTCAGTATATCGACTACATTGAACGAAAGCATCTATCGATTACAGGAGGATAAAGTATGGCATATGATTTAAGTAATAAATTAGTGGTAGCTATTTCTTCGAGAGCATTATTTGATCTAGAAGAAGAGAATAACATATTTAATGACCAAGGGGTAGAAGAATATGCTAAACATCAACTTGAGCACGAAAACGAGCAATTATCTAGAGGGACAGCATTTCCTTTAGTTAAAGCGTTGTTATCTCTTAATGATAAATTTGAAGAGCCAATTGTCGAAGTAATTATCATGTCAAGAAATACTCCGGAAACGGGGCTAAGGGTTTTTAATTCAATTGATAGTCATGGGATAAATATTGTTAGAGCGGCATTTACTGGTGGGGAAGATATCAGTAGATATATCGGTGCATTTGAAGTTGATTTATTTCTTTCGAAAAATGATATGGATGTACAGGAAGCGATTGATAATGGTTTCGCTGCAGCTATTATATATGATGTTCCTATTGATTATAAGCCTGATGAGACTCAGATAAGAATTGCATTTGATGCTGATGCAGTTGTATTTTCAGAAGAATCAGAAAAGATATATCAAGCAGATGGCCTAGAGGCTTTTCTTAAACATGAAAAGGATAATGTTGATAATGACTTATTAGAAGGACCATTTGCAAAACTGCTAAAAACACTTTCAAAAATCAAGGAGAAAGATGAGAATTTGATAAGGATTGCTATTGTTACTGCTAGAAACAATCCTGCACATAAACGGGTAATATATACATTGAGGCATTGGGGTGTTAAAGTTGATGAGGCATTCTTCCTAGGTGGTGTTAAAAAAAGAGAGGTTTTGAAAGCATTTAATGCGCATATTTTCTTTGATGATCAAGATGGTCACGTTAAGCCAGCAAGTGAGGTTATACCAGCAAGTAGAGTCCCTTTAAAACAAAAGTAGTCGTATAAGAATAACAGCTTTATTTTACATTCCTATTGGGATATAAATAACTTTGACCTGCCTGCATTAGCTGTATTTAATAGGTTGAAGAGTAAATCAGACCTTATAGACTCAATATTCATTGGGCCTATGAATATATTAATTTTTTATCAGAAAATATTTTAATGATTTTCTAAACAAATATATAAAGAATTACTATTCAATCTTTGGTTGAATGCCAAAACAAAATATGACCCAATCAGAATTAAGCGGGAAGCACTGAAGTACTAGTACTCAGAAGTATCCCGCTTTTCTATCTTCATATAGGCGCGTAAGTACCTTATTGATTCAATGGTATCGCAAAGTGGTGATAGCTTGTACCATCATCAGCGTCAATGCTTATGACATCGAAAGAAAAGTAAATAGTGTACTTATGCTGCTTCAAGAGTGGGTTTATTAAGATTGTAGATTTTAAAACCATCTATATTTTAAAAGAATCGTTTGATAATGACGTTATAAGCTATTGGCATAATACAGATGATATAAGAAAAGTATTAGATGATTTGGAACGCAAGAGAAACAACCAAATGTAATAACCTCAAAAAGACTATAGATAAAAATTAACTACATCTTTCAATATATCAGATAAACCCGATGATTTAAGAAATAGTTAGACAAATGAAATATATTGTAATCGAACCTAAATGGCTCTTTTTTTAGATGATCAACATTGCATTAATCTAATTCAACGATTATAATCAAAGCAATAGTAAATTAACGATAAGTTTTACAAAACATATTCAAAAAACGGAGTTGATAAAATGTCACACCGAAAACATAAAGTCATCGACCTGAATTTCCTATCCAAAACATCAATGGATATTTCCAATGCAGGTAGCTTCGAAAAAGTATCAGAGATTATATTTTCTTATATTGAAAGTCTTGTACCGTTCAGTATGATTGTTATTTATGAGGTTGACAAGAAAAAGAATGAATTGCGCGTCATCTCTAATAAAGGATCTGGGTCTAAAAATTTCAGAGATAGAGTTCCTTTTAAAATCGGTGAGGGAGCTGTTGGATGGGTTGCTGAAAATAAGAAGGCTTTATTGATTGAAGATGCGTTAGAATCCAACAAGTTTCAAGTTCGTCAATTCTTCAATGAAGATCCAATTATCCGTTCTTTTTTAGCTGTTCCATTGATAGTAGGTAATGACCTTGTCGGTATTATGAGCATGTCCTGTGATCAACCCGATTTATACCGTCAACAGGATGTAGAGCTGATATCTATAATAGCTTCACAAGCGGCTGCCATTCTTCAACTGAATTTAGAGGTGAAGGAAGCAAGGAATTTTTCCAGTCACATTTTAGAGAACATTAATAGTGGTGTCATCGTAATGGATAATACCTACAGAATAATTGTGTTTAACAAAGCTGCAGAAACCATCACCGGCTATAGTAGTTCTGAAGTTATAGGACGTAATATTTTATCACTACCGTTAAAAGAGAGCCAGCAGGATTGGTATATTGTTGAAAGCTATGAAAATAATATCTATTTCTTTGAAAACACGGGTTATTTGATTCACAAGAACGGTTCCAAAATAAACATCCGTCTAAGCACATCTTTGCTAACTAATGATGACAACTCCAAAAAAGGATGTATATGTATATTTAGGGATAATACAGAGATTGAAAAACTTCAACACAAAATACTTCAAACTGAAAAAATGGCTGTCATTGGCAGAATCACGGCGGGTATTGCCCACGAAATACGCAATCCACTTTTACCAATTCGTACTGCTAGCCAATTGATGATTAAAAAACTCGATCAACCTGAAAGCAAGGAACAAATCAGAGAGTTACTTATGATTATCAGTGAAGAAAGCGAGCGACTCAATAAGTTTCTGGATGAATTTGTTGATATTGGGAAGACAAACAGAAAAACAGAAGGTAATTCGGAGATTTTACGAGCTTTGGAAGAAACACTTGCCCTCATAAGACCAGATTGCGAGAAGAAAAAAATCAATTTGTACGACGATCTATCGACTGACCAAGCTTTTGTCGCTTTGCCTAAGGATCAATTGAAACAAATATTACTAAACCTTCTAATCAATGCCATCGATGCTATTGGAGACTCCACAAACAATTATCCCTTGATTACACTCCGTTATTTTACAGATTCTGAAAACGTGACTGTTGAAATACATGATAATGGTATCGGTATTCGAGATACAGATATAAGTAGTATATTTGATCCTTTTTTCACCACCAAGGATCATGGTACTGGATTTGGTTTAGCTTCTGTACAAAGCATATTGTCAAAGGCTGGTGGTGATATCAATGTCATTTCTGAATTTGGTAGGGGCAGTAAGTTCATCGTCACGATTCCGATTTTGAAAGGAGATGATTAAACGATGCTTAGTAAAAATACCATATTGTTAGTAGACGATGAAAAATCCATCAGAGATACACTCAAGATTTTATTTGAAGATGCTGGTTATGATGTCTATCTTGCGGATAATGGCTCTGCTGCAATTACTATATTAGAAAGTCATCTGATAGATGTTGTCGTGACAGACCTAAGAATGCCGAAAATGGACGGCATCGAACTAATGCATCAAGCACTGAAGGTAGACAAAAACCTTCAGGTGATTCTCATCACAGCTTATGCAGATATCAAGTCTGCTGTAGATGCAATGAAAGCAGGTGCTTTTGATTATGTTCAAAAATCATTCTCCACAGAAGAAATTCTTGTAGTAGTCAAAAAGGCTATTGAAAAAAGGAAATTAATAGAAGAAAACACCCGATTAAGGAAACAAATTGATGAGACTATGAAACAAACAGGAATTATTGGGAAAAGTCCTAAGATTCAAGGTATTTTCACATTGGTGGACAGAATTGCAAATAGCAAAGCCACTGTTTTGATTACAGGTGAAAGCGGTGTCGGTAAAGAGGTATTCGCAAGACTTATTCATAACAAAAGCGATCGTAAAAACGAGAAATTTGTAGTCATCAACTGCGGTGCTATACCGGAGACTTTGATAGAAAGCGAACTTTTTGGATTTGAGAAAGGGTCCTTCACCGGTGCTGACAAGACTAAAACAGGAAAGTTTGAACAAGCAGATGGTGGAACCATACTATTGGATGAAGTGGGAGAATTACCATTGAATGTTCAGGTCAAATTTCTGAGGGTTTTGCAAGAACGTCAATTAGATAGAATTGGCTCAACTGAAAGCAAAAGTGTTAACGTCAGAATCATAGCGGCTACCAATAAGGATCTTACTGAAGAAATTCGAATGGGGAATTTTCGAGAAGATCTGTTCTATCGGCTAAATGTGATTCGACTTCACATTCCACCCTTGCGTGAAAGAAAAGAAGACATCCCATTGATGATAGACCATTTTATGACAGTATACAATGATGAGTACTGCAAAAGTATCAATATGATTGATATGGATGCTCTGGATTTCCTGATTTCACATGACTGGAAGGGAAATGTAAGAGAACTAAAAAACGTCATAGAAAGAGCTATTGCTATTTCTGATCCTTCAGATACAACTCTTACAACAAGCCACCTGAGTGACTACTTAAACTCTGATAATGTATTAACAGCCTCTCAAGATACAATAACCTTAAAAGATTACGAAAAGATCATTATTTATAATACTCTCAAAAAAGCTAATTTTAACAAGAGTAAAGCCGCAGATCTTTTGGGAATAAAACGACAAACCCTATACAAAAAAATGAAAGAATATTGTATAGACTAATAAATATGTCAAATTAATTAACAATACCCATCTTTTCTTTAAAATATTTATGTGTATTTTTCTAACACTTCAATCGAATTTATAGTACAAATAAGATTCCTCAATATACACTTAGGTTTCTTATTTTTTTGCTCAATTATTTTTCTATCACTATCTCTTGAATCAACTGAAATATAGCTCTTATAGCTATAAAACTGACATGCTCATAGATTTAAACAAATTGTTGGCACGAAATATGCAATATAAATATCCAGATACTAGTAATTTTGTTAAAAAGGAGATAGCAATGGAAAAAAAAGAACTAAGAATAATATGTCCTAACGGGCATTTGGGTTTTGCACCTACTAAAGAAGAAAGCTTTTGGATTGGTGCGGCTACCAAACCCGATTATTATTGCTGTGACTCAGGTAGTGATGATATTGGACCTGTACCATTAGGTCAAGATATCTCTACCAGTCATCATGAATGGCAAAAACACGATCTTGAGCTAATGTTGATAGCTGCCAGAGAACAGGGCGTCCCTATGATCATTGGCTCGTCAGGTGATACTGGAAGTAATAGTCGAGTGGATATGTACATTGAGTTCATTAGACAATTAGCTAAAAAACACAATCTCTCTCCTTTCAAACTCGCCTACTTCTATTCTGAAGTTGACAAAAGCTATATCATTGATAAAATGGCCAAAGG
Organism: Dethiosulfatibacter sp.; assembly: GCA_019084435.1. Next base: position 3,679 of record JAHRFV010000246.1, on the reverse strand, counting down.
TATAGTGGTAGAAGGACTTGATGGAAGAAATAATCTCAAAATGGAAGATTTGGAAAAGACTGCTAGAATTGTAGCAGTTGCAGGAGTTCATCCATTTATTAAAGCCTTGGAATTGGGCGCGGATGTAATTATAGGCGGTCGATCCAGTGATGCTGCTATTTTTGCTGCACCGGCAATCTACCATGGATTCCCAGAAGACCAGGCTTATTACTTGGGGAAAGTGTTGGAATGTGCATCTTTCTGTGCAGAACCCTATGCTGCTAAAGAATCTGTAATTGGTACCATAACTCAAGACGATGTAAAAGTAACGGCCATGAGTCCCTATCAACGTTGCACAATAGCATCAGTTGCTGGACATGCCATGTATGAGCGAACCAATCCTTACTTCGAATTCTTTGCTGGCGGTATGCTTGATATGACTGATTGTGTTTATGAGCAATATGATGACAAGACCACTAGAGTGACAGGCTCAAAATTTGTACCTATAAAAGGATCGATAATGGTTAAACTCGAAGGATCTGGTAAAGTCGGTGAAAGGTTTATTGGAATTGCAGGTATCAGAGATCCTTATACTATCAAACACATAGACAAGGTGATTCAGTGGTCAAGAGATCAAGTGAAAGAAAGATTCGGAGAGACAGGATACGAGGTCTATTACAAAATATTTGGAAAGAATGGAGTAATGGGCGATCTTGAACCGATTAAAGAAACCAAGTCGCATGAGCTGTGTATTATTGTTGAAGGCATTGCTCAGACGGTTGAAGCTGCGGAAGAAATCACTATGATCGCGACACGTCAGATCTTCTATGCAAGATTGCCAGAGGTTAAAGGTACAGCTGGAACTGCCGCTTTTGTAATAGATGAGGTTTTAAAAGCAACACCAGCATACATTTGGACAATGGACCACATCATACCAGTTGATGATCCAATGGAATTGTTTGAAGTCAAAACTATTGAAATCGGTAATTAACAAAGGAGACTAAAATGAAAACAGTTAAATTAGTTGATTTGGCAAAAACTATAAGAAGCAAGAACGCCGGCACTGACAAAATTACATTTGATATCATCTTTAGAGAAAAAGAAAATTACGAATTGTTGAAGTCTAGTAAAGCAATCACCATTGAAACAATGGCTAAGTTATATGGTATACCAGTCGAAAGAATTTGTGACTTTGTAGAGTATGACCCTGCAAACGCAATCAAGTTTACAATCTATCGAACAAAGCCAAGCGGAAGCCCTGGTGAAGGAGATATTTTTGGATGTCAACAATATCCGCCATTACTGGATATAGAGATTCCAATAAACGAAAAGGAGGGTGAATATGAATAAACCAATTATTGGCATCACTACAGCATGGAGTGTAGAAACATGGAATGATTCTATTGAAAGTGGAGGTTATAATTATGCTGGCAGACCCTATATCGAAGCCGTTATAGAAGCTGGAGGCACACCAATTCTGATTCCTCAGATGCCACACAATGATATTGATCTTTTGATTGGCATGATAGATGGATTTTTGTTTACAGGTGGTGGAGATGCAAAAAGGTTTTCCAAAGAATCAATGCCTTCATTGCGAGAACAACAACCCAACAGATATGATTTCGAATCAATACTAATGAAATCTGTTTTAGAATCCGATAAACCGATTCTCGGAATATGCAGAGGATTCCAGATGTTAATTGAGGTTTTTGGGGGTAGACTTTCAGATGAGGTGATTGACGGGCATAAACAAAACCTGCCAGGAAGTGATCCATGGCATAAGGTCAATCTGATTGACGAAAGCCTACTTAACCAGATTGTCAAAGAGAATGATTGGAAAGTTAATAGTTTCCACGTCCAAAAAGTTGAAGAAGTGCCAGAAGGCTTTTACGCGACAGCCATCTCTGAAGATGGCGTCATTGAAGCTATAGAAAGGAGAGGTGATCAATTTATAGTAGGTACTCAGTTTCATCCAGAAGAATTGTTGTGGGGAGATGCAAGAGCATCAGCAATTTTTACAGCTTTCATCGAAAAAAGTTCGATAAACAGGAGGTAATTTATTTATGAGTTCAAATAATCAAAGCAGTAAAGAAGAATTAAAAAAACCAAACAGTCAGGGCAGTTTTATTGAAGGGTTAAAAAAACCCAATGGATACGTTATCATCTTTTCTTTAGTTCTCATTGCTATGTTCCTAACCTGGGTAATCCCGTCAGGTGCCTACGACAGAATTGTCGATCCTGCTTCTGGAAGAACTGTAGTTGATTCAGCGTCATTTAAGTTGATTGATAATAAAACAGTTGGCGTTTTCGGAATGCTTCAAGCTATACCAAGAGGTATCGCGGCTTCAGGAAGTATTATAGCGTTTATCTTTATCATATCAGGAGCTATCGAAATTATTAGAGGAACAGGTGCTTTGGATGCTGTTATACTTCATCTGGTTAAGCGCATGGAAGGAAAGGATACTTTGCTTCTTGTGTCTGTCACAATAATTTTCACAATGTTGGGTGCTGTTTTCGGATTTGCTGAGGAAACTATTCCATTTATTCCATTGGTAATTTCCATGTCATTGGCTTTGGGGTACGATAGAGTTGTTGGTTTCCACATTGTCAGAACAGCGGCATGGATTGGTTTTGCAGGGGCTTTCCTTAACCCTTTTACAATAGGTGTTGCGCAAAGTATCGCTGAACTACCTTTGTTTTCAGGTATGTTGTTCAGAATCATCTGCTACGTCGTATTCTTAGCCATAGGCTTGGTATTTATTTTACGATATGCAAAAAAAGTTAAGGCTGATCCTACAAAGAGTATCATCTATGGTTATGAAGGCGACAGAAATCCAAGTGATTTCGAGCTTAAAGATGTTGGACATTTAACAACCAGACACAAAATGGTTCTAGCAGTTTTTGCCATAAACATCATATTGTTAGTTTATGGAACGATCCAATATGGTTGGTATACAACTGAACTTGCTGCCCTCTTCTTAGGTTTAGGATTACTAGCAGGTATTGTTGGGGGGTTCTCTCCAAACCAATTAGCCCGTCACATGACCAAAGGAATGTCTGGTGTGACATTTGGTGCATTGATAGTTGGTTTTGCCAGAGCAATCGTATTGATTTTGGAGCAAGGTGCTATATTGGACACAATCGTATATGGCTTATCTCAACCAATTATGGGTTTAAGCGCATCAATCGCAGCTGTTGGTATGTTTATCATTCAATCCCTCATCAACTTCTTTATTGGATCCGGAAGTGGTCAAGCTGCAGCGACCATGCCAATAATGATACCTTTATCAGATGTGCTTGGAATTACAAGACAAACCTCGGTATTGGCTTTCCAATTTGGTGATGGTATAACAAACATGCTTTGGCCTTCTATGATATACTACTTGGCCTTTGCTGACATACCTTATGGAGCATGGTTTAAACATATCTCAAAACTTGTCCTTATACTAACTGGAGTTGGTATTATATTGGTAGCTATTGCACAAATGATTAATTACGGCCCATTCTAATATAAATAGTTGCTAAAGGCTGGGTATCATATTGATATCCAGCTACATTTCTAGTGTGCCCAGCATGGGCACAATCTTAAGGGTTAAAGTCCCAAGTCTGCCCTAGTAGTGGGAAAGACATAGCCAAAGGCAAGGGTGTCGTGAGTGATTGCGAATCTGAAGGAAGCCGGAAGGCAAATCTCTGGTCTGAC
>JAHRFV010000104.1 GCA_019084435.1 Dethiosulfatibacter sp. | reverse complement strand
TCCAGCTTGAGAGATGAAAGGATTTTTTCATCATCTATAATCATCTGCACAATCCCTGATCTGTCTCTGAGATAGACAAAAGAGAATCCCTTAAAGGACTTGATATTTTGTATCCATCCGAAAAGCCTTACCTCTTTGTCTTCTAATTCCATTAAATCTCTAACTAATACTCTTTCCATTTCTTCCTCCACATTTATATATTAATTTCGTTATCATTCTGCAATTAAAAAACCCTCGTACTCAAATATATATTATATATATATTTAAGGACGAAGGTTATATTCGCGGTGCCACCTTAATTAGCGTTTAGCTCACTTTAATCAGTACAGAATAATCGATACCTATCCGCTGTAACGTGCAGCATACGTCCAAGTCTACTCTCAAAAGATTTCGGTTGGAAACTCGAGGATGTTCTTCGATAAACGCTCTGTACCGGACTTTCACCACCACCGGCTCGCTTTGACATCACAGCTTATGTACTCTTCCTGTCATTGTTTTTAATTTTGCATATTTTTAATGATTATAGGATATTAATCGATACCTGTCAATATCTTTTTCATAAAATTATTTATCGATATTCTTGATTGCAGCTTCCAGACGAGTCATCGCCTCTATCACTGTAGCCCTCTGACATGCCAGATTCATTCTGACAAAGCCTTTTCCTTCTTTTCCGAAAATATGCCCCTGATTTAACCATAACCTGGCTTTTTCAAGCATGAAACGCTCCAATTCTTCGTTGGTCATTCCCAAGCCATTGCAGTCAATCCAAAGCAAGTAGGTTCCCTCAGGTTCATAAATCTTAAGTTGCGGTAGTCTTTCTCTGATATAGCCCAGCACGTAAGTCTTGTTGCCTTCTATGTAATCCATCAGCTGTTCAAGCCATTCTTCTCCATATCGATAGCCTGCCTCGCAGGCAACGGCACCAAAAATATTAAACGAATTGATGTCAGCCTTTTCACATGAATCCTGATACTTTTTCATTAAGGACTCACTGGGTATGATAATATTCGAAGTATACAATCCAGCCAGATTGAATGTTTTGCTGGGTGCTGTGCAGGTAATTGAATTATTGGCAAATTCCTCTGATATTGAAGCAAAGGGTATGTGCCTATATCCCTTATAAACAAGATCCCCATGAATCTCATCAGATATGACGATCACATTGTGTTTTATGCACAACTCTCCCATTGCAGTCAATTCGTCTTGTGTCAAAACTCTACCTGTAGGATTATGGGGATTGCACAGGACAAATATCTTGACTTTTTCTTCTATTAACTTTTTCTCGAAGTCTTCCAGATCAACCTGATACGTATCATTTACTATTTTCAATGGGTTTAAGACCAACCGACAACCACAGGTTTTAATGGCGTGATAGAATGGATAATAAACCGGTGGCTGTATCATAACCCCATCGTTTTGGTCGGTCAGAGCACGCAAAGATGTGAACAACGCGTTGACTACCCCTGAGCTATGAGTAATCCATGATTTTTTGATTTGCCAGTTGAATCGTTTTTGACTCCAGTCTATGATTGACTGATAATAGGCATCCGAGCGCTTGGTGTATCCGTAGATGCCGTGCTGTGCTCTGGCTATAATGGCTTGCTTGATTTCCGGTGCCGTCTCAAAATCCATATCAGCCACCCACATAGGTAACACATCCTCAGAACCGACATATTCCTTGGCATAGTTCCATTTTGTCGAGTTTGTGTTTTTTCTGTCCACAAATGTGTCAAAATCATATTTCATCTTTTTTATAACCCCTTTTTAGTTTTCTTCGCTGTTTTATTATAACCTTTTCCTTTTTATCAATCAATTAAGTTTCCCATCTAATTTTTGAATAAAATCACTTTTTATATGATATAATATGACTAACAATATCGATAATAATAATATTAACATTAATAACATTCCCACAGGAGGAATAAATCATGAAAAAACTATTTGTTAGAATACTATTGAATATGATTGCAATTTGGGTGGCGGCCTATCTCATTTCAGGCATATCGTACCCATCTCTTGGCTCGTTGTTTTTTGCAGCTGTTATATTTGGCATTGTCAACGCTATCATCAAGCCAATACTCGTCATTATTTCATTTCCATTGACGCTACTGACACTTGGCCTTTTTCTCTTGGTCATCAATGGTATAACCGTAGAGATTACAGCTCTATTTACCGGTCTATATACCGCAACCTTCATGTCATCAATACAGGCCGGTATCATAATAGCCATAACAAACTGGGTTCTTTACAAAGTCTTCAACAAAAGCTTAAAATAAAACATAACGGGGGATACAATATTTATGGAAAGATTTTTAGTCATCTATAATCCTTCATCAGGGAAAGAGACCATCCAGCAAAAAATATTTCAAATTGCAAGAGAAGTCCTTATAGATGAGGATATCAGTTTTACTTTTATATCGACCAAAAAACAGGGAGATGCTGAAGAGGCGTCTAAGGCAGCCTGTGCCGACGGATATGATCTGATCATCGCCTGTGGTGGAGATGGCACCATCAATGAGGTGGTCAACGGTATCATGCATTCGCCGTGCAAAACAAAGCTAGCCATACTACCCTCCGGTACCGTCAATGATTTTGGAACCTATATGGGAATTCCAACTACGGTGAATGAATTTACTAAAATGCTGAAAGCAAAAAAAACAAAGCGGATTGATGTGGGCAAAGCGAATGACCGATATTTCATCAATGTGATATCCGGAGGTGCCTTCACCAATATTGCCCATGAGATCCCAAGCGAAACCAAGTCCATATTTGGAAAATACGCCTATTATTTCCAAGCAGCTATAGAGATTCCAACGCAAATATATCAATCACACCACCTTTATGTCAAAACCGAAACCGAGAGCTTCGATCTGGAGGCTCTGGTATTTATGGTCAGCAACACGCCTAGCATAGGCGGTATGAAGAAACTGTCTCCGGATGCTAAGTATGATGATGGTTTGTTTGATGTTGTCATTATCGAAAAAGCGCCCCCTTTTGCGTTGCTTGAGATATTCACAGGATTTGCAAGCGGTGACCATGTCAACCATCCGAGTGTCCATTACTTTAAAAGCAGTCAAATATCAATTGATGCGGATAAAGAGATCATTATGGATATTGACGGCGAATATGGATTTAAGACACCTGTTGATATTACCATTATATGCAAAGCCATCGAACTTTTGGTTCCCTAAGGATTAAACGATGATGAATAATAGAATACAAAATTTAAAATCTTCCGGCATCATAAAGGGCGACTATATCCTCTACTGGATGCAACAGTCACAAAGAATATCCTTCAATCACGCCCTAATCCATGCTATCAACCTGTCTAATGACCATCAGCTTCCTTTGGTGGTTTATTTTGGTGTCACGGATCATTATCCCGAAGCCAACCTTAGGCATTATCATTTTATGATGGAAGGTCTCCAGGATCTGCAGAATAAGTTCAGAGATTTGCAGATTAGGTTTGTCATATACAAGACCTCCCCTGAAATAGGGTGCATCGAAATGATGAAAAATGCCGCCTGCCTTGTGATGGACAAAGGATACACCAGAACACAGCGCAATTGGCGCCAAGAGGTCCTTCATGCAGCTCAAAATATGGATTTAACTGTCGATGAGGTCGAAAGCAATCTTGTCATTCCTATAGAAACAGCCTCCAACAAGGAAGAATATGCCGCAAGGACCATCAGAACGAAAATAATGTCAAAAATCAGAGAGTATGCCATAGAGCCTGATGATGCAGTCTCACAGATCAACAGCCTGGATTTGATCTTTGACCTACCTTTTGAAGAAATAACCAATCCAATGGCATCTTTGGAATCACTAGATATCGATACAATCGTCAAGCCATCCAAACGATTCAAGGGTGGTGAGGCGGAGGCGCACAAGGTTTTTTCTGAATTCCTGAATGACCGACTCCCCTACTATACCCTCAGAAATCACCCTGAGCTTGATTATTGTTCCTATCTCAGTCCATACTTGCATTTTGGACATATCTCACCTGTCGAGATCGTTGTCAAAACCATAGACGCTCTTCGTTCCCATCCTGAATTGGAGGAATCCGTTGATTCCTTCATTGAAGAGCTGGTAGTCCGACGGGAATTGTCCCATAATTTCATTTATTTCAATCCCAATTATGATAGCTTCAAAGGCATGACCTACCAGTGGGCATACGACACTATGGAGCTGCACAACGAGGACCAGCGGGATTACCTCTATTCATATGATGAGTTCGAGGACTGTGCAACACATGACTCTTACTGGAACGCAGCCATGAAAGAGATGGTTCATACTGGTTTTATGCATACCTACATGCGGATGTACTGGTGCAAGAAAATAATAGAATGGACTCCGGATTGTGAGACGGCTTATGAGATCGCCATCTCACTCAACAACAAATACTTTCTAGATGGCAGGGATGCCAACAGCTTCACCGGTGTCGCCTGGTGTTTTGGCAAGCATGATCGTGCCTGGACCGAAAGGCCTGTTTTCGGAAAGCTAAGATACATGAACGAAAACGGCTTGAAAAGAAAATTTGATATTGATGCCTATGTGAAAAAAATCGATTCGATGATTGGAGAATAACATGAAAATAACCATACTATCTGTTGGGAAAATCAAAGAAGACTATTTTCGGAAGGCCATCGCAGAATACACCAAACGACTGTCTGCCTATTGCAATCTTGAGCAGATTGAAATAGCTGACGAAAAAGCGCCCGAGAATCTCAGCGCAAAGGAAGAAGGCATCATCAAACAAAAAGAGGGTGAAAGAATCCTGTCCAAGCTAGATCCTTCATCCTATTTGATTGCCTTGGATATAAAGGGAAAACAGTTATCAAGTGAAGCCCTTGCTGAAAAAATCGAAACTCTAGGTGTCTACGGCACCAGCCATATCACCTTCGTCATAGGCGGATCACTGGGATTGTCGGACGAGGTCATCAACAAAGCTGACTTGAAGCTGTCATTTTCAAAGATGACATTCCCCCATCAGTTGTTTAAGGTTATATTACTTGAGCAGATTTATAGAGCTTTTAGGATAATGAAGGGTGAGCCGTATCATAAATAAGTGTAATCTCTTTTGAACCATTATCACAAAACGGGAGTGCTCAAGCTGAAGTTACGGCAAATGACGAGAGGATGAAATTAGCTACCGCATACAGTTAGTTCAAGAGTTACTTTTTTCTTAACGAAGATCAAGCACAAGGATATGCTGTAAAATATACATTGTATTTTACAGCATAACCTTGTATAATTTTAATATAGAAGGAGTTGATGAACATGTCAAATATACGACCGGTTTCTGATTTAAGAAATTACAATGACGTATTAAATGCCTGCAAAGAAAATGCACCAGTTTACCTGACTAAAAAGGGAAGAGGCAAATATATACTCATGGATATTGAAGATTATGAAAAAATGAAAGCAACTTTGAAATTAATGGCGCATATAGAAGAAGGTGAAAAATCGGCCAGAGAGGAAGGTTGGATTTCGATGGACACTATAGAATCGGCCCTACGATTATAAAAATGTATACTATTCAATTTTCACCGTTGGCAAAAGAAGATCTGATGAAAATCAAAGTCTATTTAGAGGGCGAATTCGATATAAAAATTGCTTCTGAAAAGATAAAACAGTTACTAATAAGCATCAAACGATTTGAAGCATTTCCATTAATGGGTAGACCTCTGTTGAATGTCATCGATATACCAACAGACTATATGTATTTTGTTGTAGAGAAAAACTATGTATTCTATCGTTTAGAACAAGAAACGGTAAAGATTATTCGCATTATAGATACAAGGCAAGATTATATCGATATTCTATTTGGTGAGTGAAAATAATTAGTAAAACTGAATACATAGTGCACTTATTTAAATGATTTAGGAATTAGATATCTCTATTTTGATAATGAAAAGGATATTGGTCAATCACTCGAAAATATTGTCTATTTGGAACTTAGAAGAAGAGGTTATGAAGTTTATGTTGGCAAATATGATGACAAGGAGATTGACTTCATTGCTTTCGATGGAGAAATAAAAACATATATTCAAGTGACATATCTTCTTGCAGAACAATCAACGATTGATAGAGAGTTTTCAATTCTTGAAATGATTGAGGATAATTATACAAAAATCGTAATCTCCATGGATAAGGTGAATCGTTCGAGAAATGGTATTCTACATGAGAATATTATTGACTTTTTATTGGAGGAATAGAAATAGGTGTAGAGATAATGTTTACTGAAGGGTTGTAATATAGAACTATAGAATTTACCTCAGATGATAATGGAGTTATCAACAGGGTTCTTGGGTTCAGATGGTGTTTGAAACACCACCTGAACCTTAGAGACCGTTATCCAGGGACTCTACAGTGCTTATCTC
>JAHRFV010000028.1 GCA_019084435.1 Dethiosulfatibacter sp. | reverse complement strand
GAAAACGTCGGCTTCACATCCAGACATTGCACTTTTTTTGAGATGCTCGGAAATTTCTCCTTTGGTGATTATTTCAAACGAGAGTCCATATTCTGGGCTTGGGAGTTCCTGACTGAAAAGATGCTTATTCCCGCAGATAAGCTATGGATTTCAGTTTACTTTGAAGATGATGAGGCCTATGATATTTGGGCAAATGAAGTCAAGGTACCGACTGATAGAATTGTAAGACTCGGAAAAGCCGATAACTTCTGGGAGCTTGAAGTGGGTCCTAGTGGACCATGCTCTGAGATCTATTTTGACAGGGGCGAAAAATACGACTGTGGAGATCCCAATTGTTCACCTGGATGTGATTGCGATCGTTATGTAGAGATATGGAACCTTGTTTTTACACAATTTGATAAGGACGAGCAAGGTGTTTACCATCCATTATCTAAGCCCAATATAGACACAGGAATGGGTCTTGAAAGAGTTGCGGCCGTACTGCAAGGCAAAGACAACGTATTTGAGGTTGAGCCTATAGTCTCACTTATACAACTTGTTGAGAAAATCAGTGGCAAGGAATATAAATCAAGCAAAAAGACCGACATATCCATACGTATCATTGCAGATCATTCAAGAGCGGTCACCTTCCTTATAGGAGATGGTGTCATTCCTTCAAACGAGGGAAGAGGATATGTTCTTAGAAGACTTCTCAGAAGAGCATCAAGACATGGAAAGCTTCTTGGAATCAGAGAAAACTTCTTGTCAATGATGGCAAAAGAAGTCATCAACCTTTGGGGAGAGGCATACCCTGAGTTGAAAAACGCAAAAGATCAGATCTATAAGATTATTGAAATAGAAGAAAACAAATTCAACAAAACTATCGACCAAGGACTAGACATTCTAGAATCCTATATCGCTGAGTTGGTGAAGGACAATCAGAACAAACTTTCAGGTGAGAAGGCATTCAAGCTATACGACACATATGGCTTTCCATTTGAATTGACAGAAGAAATACTGCAAGAGAGAGAGTTGAATGTAGATTTTTCAGAGTTCAAGCAATTCATGGATCAGCAGAAGGAAAACGCCAGAAGTGCAAGAGACTCATCATCAGGAGAATCATGGTCAGGCAGCAGTATCTTAATAGAAGGAATCGCAAGCACAAACTTTGTAGGGTACGACAAGACTGAGACTGAGGCCACTGTACTGAAGCTTTATGATGATCAACTAAAGCCAGTGGATCACCTGGACAGCAAAGGATATGTTGTTCTAGACGATTCTGTGTTATATGCAGAAAGTGGCGGACAAAAAGGCGACAAGGGGCTATTAAAGTCCGACAGTCTTGAAGCTGTAGTTTTCGATGTTACAAAAGCCAACAATGATATCTTTATTCATCATGTTAGAGTTCAAAAGGGAGCTCTAAAAGTTGGTGATGTTTTAACTGTATCAATAGATTCAAAAGAAAGACTAAAAACTGCAGCAAACCATACAGCCACACATCTTCTTCATGCAGCATTGAAGCTGGTACTAGGCACACATGTCAATCAAGCAGGGTCATTGGTGGAGAACGACAGGCTTCGATTTGATTTCTCACACTTTGAGAGCCTGACAAAAGAAGAGTTAAACAGAATTGAATATTTGGTAAATGAAAAGATTTTCGAAAATCTTGATACCAAAAGCGAGAGCATGACACTCGACGAAGCAAAGGAAGCCGGAGTCACTGCATTGTTCGACAGCAAATACGGTGAGAAGGTCAGAGTTATAAGCGTAGATGAGTTCAGCAGTGAGCTTTGTGGGGGAACCCATGTCAGCAACACGGCTCAGATAGGCATGTTCAAAATACTCAGCGAAGCAGGAATTGCATCAGGTGTTAGAAGGATAGAGGCTGTTACCGGACTATTGGCGTTCAGCCATATGAAAGGCTATGAGGAAAAGACCTTGAAGCTTGCAGCACAACTGAAGACGAATCCGGAGGGACTGGAAGCTCGTATTGATCAGCTGTTGAAGGAGAGCAAAGAAAAAGACAAAACCATACAACAGTTTAAAAACGATGCCATCAAATCAGAGACGGAATCCCTAATAAATGAATTCACAGAGATAAATGGTGTAAAAGCATTCGTGTTGGATATTGGCAGTTCAGATGCCAATACAATCAGAGAGATTTCTGATAAGATCAGAGATAAGAATCCAGAGTCGGTCATAGTTATAGCAGCTGAGAATGATGGAAAGGTTCTATTGGTTGCTTCAGTATCCAAGAATCTGCTCAGTAAAGGATTACATGCGGGTAATATAATCAAGCAAACAGCACAGATTGTCGGTGGTGGCGGTGGTGGAAGACCTGATTTTGCGCAGGCTGGCGGCAAAAATCCACTTATGATTAAAGAAGCTTTAGAAAAAGCAAAAGAAATAATCTCAGATATGACAAAATAGATTGAATTATTGTTAAAAGTTACTTATAATAAATCATGAGGTGGTTATGATGCAAATGAATGAAACTACTCAGTTTGATTTTGGCTTAAACAATGTGAACGAAGTTAAAGAAATCATCAAGTCAGTATTGAGTGCCTTGAATGAAAAAGGATACAATCCCGTTAGTCAATTGATTGGGTATATACTGTCAGGTGATCCTACCTATATAACAAGTCACAATAACGCCAGAAGTATAATAATGCAGGTTGAGAGAGACGAATTACTGGAAGAAATACTAAGATACTATTTGGAAGATTTGAATAAATAATCTGTAGATTTAGCAGTATTTTTATACTGCTTTATTTATTTTGAATGGAGTTATGATGTCTGATATGGACAAAGCATCAAAAATCTGCTACGGCACACTTGCTTTAAGCCCTCTTCAATGCAGCTATTCCTTACAGGAAAAAACCTCGCTATTATTGTACGCATTCCAAAAGGGAATCAATTTTTTTGACACTGCAGAGCTGTATGATAACTATGATATATTAAGAGAACTGATTAAAAATATCAATCGAAACGATATATATATATCAACCAAGTCTTATGCCTACTCCAGAGAAACCTTGGATAGAAGTATCGATAAGGCACTGACTGAGTTGGGTACGGACTACCTAGATATCTTCATGATTCATGAGCAGGAGAGCATCCACACCTTTAGGGGACACTATGCTGCAATAGAGCGATTGCAAGAGCTTAAGGCATTAGGAGTGGTCAGAAATATTGGGATTTCCACCCATTTCTATGAAGCAGTCAGAGATATTGGAATACAGAAAGAGGTTGACATAATACACCCGATTTACAATGAAAAGGGATTTGGAATAGTTGATGGCAATATCGACCAGATAACAGATGCCATGAAAAAGGCAAAGTCAATGGGTAAGAAGATCCTTGGAATGAAACCACTTGGTGGTGGACATCTAACTGATGACGCTGTCAGATCTTTGCGCTTTTCTTTCGAATCACCACTCGTTGATTGGACAGCTGTTGGTATGCGATATAGGGAAGAAATTGACTTCAATCTATCGGTTTTGAACAACACCTCCAACCACGAGCTTCTATCAGATACTATCAGTCACAAGCCTAGAAGGCTAAATATCGCTGAGTGGTGTACTGGATGTGGGGACTGTATCACGAGATGTCAACAGGGTGCTTTGCAACTTGTAGATGGCACGTGTGTTGTCGATTCGAATAAATGCGTTTTGTGTAGTTATTGCGCGACGGCTTGTAGGGACTTCTGTATAAAAATTATATAATCTAAGAAAATGTATTTAATGTTCGCTATTCCGTCGATCATGTCTTTCATGATTGATAAGGTAAAAAGACATGTCTCCAAGTCAAGACTCACAATAAATAACATTTTCTTGTTGGGTTGTCAGAGACAGTAAATGACATGAAAAATCGAATATAAAACTTTGGTGAGTTAATTCAAATTAGGAGCGCAAGTGACTGATGTAAAGATTTATCAACTGTTTGAGACTTAAGTCGAGTTGTTGATAAATTAATCAGGCGCTGAGCTCATACAATCAGTGTGTCTGAGCGCGTTTTATATTGATGTTCATGTCATGAAGAATTGTTAAGAAAATGCAATTCACCAGGGAACATGAATTTTGTTTTCGGTAAATTTAATAGAAAATCAAGCATTAATAATAAGGAGTTATATGGAAAGATACATGGCTTTAGACATAGGCGACAACACAATAGGCGTCGCAGTAAGCGATCCCTTGAACATCACAGCCCAAGGCATCAAAACAATTCAAAGGGTCAGCTATAAAAAAGATTTCGAAGATCTCAACCGCATCATCGACGAATTCAACGTGACAGCGATTGTTGTTGGGCTGCCTCGAAAGATGGACGGAACTCTAGGCAGACAGGCTGAGAAGGTAGAGCAGTATGTCAAAAAGATGCGATACAATTTCACACAAGAGATAATCTACCAGGACGAGAGACTCACAACCACCATGGCTGAGAGAATGCTCATACAAGGGAATGTAAGCAGAGCCAAAAGAAAAGAAGTCATAGACAAGTTGGCTGCTGTCAATATATTAACCACATTTTTGGAGAAAGGAAAAAACAATGAATGATTATATTGAACTAATCAATGATGAAGGAAAAAAAGAGAAGCTAGAATTGCTGGCATCGTTCCATCTGGATGATCTCGAATATGCAGTATTGCGTTATCCTGATGCAGAAGAAGGCATGATTTACAGAATAGAAAGAGATGAGAATGACATGCCGATCTTTATGATGATCGAAGATGACGATGAGCTAAATGAAGTCATCGAGATATACGAGGGCATGGCGGACGAAATAATTTAATTGACAAAATAAGCATTTAATAATAAACTCTTGTTGATAATAAAAATCAAATAAGAGTGGTGTAAATATGAAATTTTATGAAATATTCAAGCAAAAATTAAACGAAGCAGGCTATAAGCTAACCACCCAGAGAAGGGTAGTGTTTGAGGTCATCGGTGCAAACGAGGGCAAACACTTCAGCCCGGAAGAAATATACGACATAGTAAAGTTAGACCATCCTGAAATAGGATTGGCAACAGTATATAGAACGTTAAAGCTTTTTGAAAAAATTGGAATCATCTATAGACTTAATTTTAATGATGGCTGCAGTCGATTCGAAATGAGTCATTTGGACGATGAATCACACAGGCATCATCATTTAGTATGTGTAGAGTGCGGAAAGATTTTAGAGGTTAAAATAGATTCGTTACAGGAACTTGAAACCT
>JAHRFV010000098.1 GCA_019084435.1 Dethiosulfatibacter sp. | reverse complement strand
CATACATGATCTTCTGGAAATAGGAAGACTTACGATGCTAGGAGAGCTGTGCGATTAATTAATATGGCGAGGAGCCCGAGAGTCTCACTCGGCTACATAGAGTTAGAGTCTATGTGATCCATCCGATCCGCTCCCCATATTAATTAATGGCACAGCTCTCCTAGCATCGTAAGTGTTCCTATTTCCAGATGATCATGTATGAGTCTGTGGGCATAAATCTCACTCATTTCGTCATCCAACGAAAGTGGTATTCCCGGTGATGATATCCAGGTTCTATCATGAAGCATACCTTTGCGCAGCCACTTACCTTCTGAGGTGGCATCCATTATCAGATCATAATTTTTGATTTTTTCCTTGTCTTCGAGTAAAGCAACACCCAGTCCTCTCGAAACATGGTTCATCAATTCATGATTTTTATCAAATACTACTGGAACTGCCTTTTTAGTTTTAAGGTATTTTACTATTTCACAGCCCACTACACCACACCCCAAAACAAGAGTCGCTTTATCCTTTAGCGTTCCGGCCACCCATTCTAATGCTTCGACATATCCTCTTGCGGTGCTTATGTTATTATCACTGAAGATGTTTTTACTAAAATGCCACCCAAGATATCGGATATCATCGGCAAAAAATACCATAGTTGCATTTCTCAAACGGGATTCGTATAGTCCATCTATGTCTGTTTTTTCAGTTACAAAAGCATTAAATCCGGCTTGTCTGATGATCGCTGCAACTGCTTCTGAAAACCTGCTGATCACTCCAAGTCCGGATGTGATTGGCACAACAGCAACCAGTTCACTAAAAGCAGCTTGTTTGACAGTGTCTGAAGGCAGATGGTTTGAATGGGCAGCAAACTCCAAATAATTGAGACCTGTCAAATCTTTAAACTTCTTTTCATTGGCTATTATTTTATTTATTAACTCGTCTATCCACTCAGTTTTTAGTCTGGTCATTATTACTCCCCCAATTTTTTCGGGTTTTGTTCGTTCAATTCAGGATTACTATCGATTAATTCTGTACCGTAATGCTGTGAGAAAAATGTTTTTGAGTATTTGTCCAATTTCCATTGTGGTATCTTACAGACCTTGCATGACTGACCGGCCCATTTATTTCTGATCCAACGGGCCGCCCTGGATGTTTTGGAATTGTAGATTCTGAAAAACTCATCGCAATGAGTTGTGATTTCAATGTATTCTCCACGCAATTTGACCTCCTTAACGCCATGGAGTATTCCCTTCCGTGATGGCCATAGCTTCATCTTATTGATTAAAGGATAGAGTTCAACATGTTTGCGATAATAGCGTTTTTTTTCATTTGCCATTCTTCATTAGCTCCTTGGCTTTTTTTATAGCATCTGATACATCCCCGCAGTAAACATCAGCGCCTATCTTCTTCGCCCATCTTGCTGTGCATGGAGCTCCTCCAACCATTGTTTTATATTTTTCTCTGATTCTCCTGTCTCTCAGGGCAAATTCAAGTTTTTTCTGTTCTCCCAATGTTGTTGTCAGCAGCGCACTAGTAGCTATAATATCCACATCGTGTTCTTCCGCTTCATTAATTATCGTGGCAACAGGTACATCTCTTCCCAGATCAATCACCTTGAATCCTGCCAGCTTCAATCCTGTGGCGACAATGCTTTTACCGATGTCGTGGATATCTCCCTCTACAGTTGCTATCAGAATTGTACCAAGTGTCTCTATTTCTCTGGCGTCTACTTTTTTAAAAACTCGAGCCATAGCGTTTTTCATCAATTCGCTTGAATATATCAGTTCAGGTAAGGAAATCTCGCCCTTGTCAAAGGCTTCACCCACCATCCGGTTGCCTTCTCCAAAACCATTTAGCAAAGCATCCAATGTTATTTTATCGGCGAGCAACAAAACCTGGTCCGTTATTCTGAAAGCCTCTGTTTCATCTGCTTCTACTATTGAATTTTTTGCTCTCTTTTTTATAGCATCTAGATTCATCTGTTAATCTCTCCTGATCAAACTGTTAGTCTAGCACCATCGAAATAAGTCAGGCTTCTACCCACCCGTTTAATATTGTTGTAACCATTCATCACCATTACCAATCTTTCGATGCCAAATCCCATGCCTATCCAGGCATCAAAAACGCCCCATCTCTCATCAAGACTATGGGGTCCGAATGAACAGGACGCCACCTCCATGCCATCGACAACAATATCCAATGTCTCATGATAGACTTCTGATCTCTCCATGACTAATTCATAGTCTTTTATTCTAAGAAAGGTCATAGCTTCTGATGCCATTTCTTTAAGAATTTCCATCTGACTTCCCTCATCGATGCCGCCAAACTGTACCAGATTTAGCATTGTGAACTCGTTGAGATGCTCAGCTCCCTGGCTTTCTTTCCGAAAGCATGATCCTACTTCAAAAATCTTTACAGGATGTTTAACTGCACGTTTCAGATCTCTCATCAGTTCATATAGATTGGGTGCCAGCATAGGCCTCAAACATTTTTTCGCATCCAACCAAAACACTTGATTGAAGAGGGGGTGTTCAGGCGTGATAGTCATCTTTGACAGCATTTCTTTTGTTATAAAAGCGGGTGTCACAACCTGAGTGAATTGCTTGTTTTTTGTCAACCATTCGGATAATTGATTCTGGACTGTGACCAGTGTGACTTCATGTTTGTCATTGAGACAATTTACGATGCCTTGTCGGTTGATGTCAGCATAATATTTTTCTTTCTCCCGATAAAAGGCATCTCTTTCTGTTGTCGTGTCAAAGTATCGGTTCATTTCATCTTTATCTGCATTTAATTCGACAAGTCTCTTAATTTGCGTTTCGGTCATCTTTTCAGGCATTAGTTTCACCACCTATTGATCTGATTATATGGAGATTTTTCCATTTAAGAATTTTCTGTTTGCTTCGGTTACAAGAGACATTAGTTTTATGCCAACAGAAGATATCAGCACTATGTTATGGTAGTCTACTCTTCCCTCGAACGGTCTGACTATAAATCTGTCACTTACTGCACTGATTTCACGCAGTCCTTTTTCAGTTGTTACAAATCCTTTGATTCTAAAGGTATGGGGTGCAATTTCTTCTAAAAAGCGATTCAGTCCTGATTCTTGCACCGAATCCATAAATGACAACGTAATTACCATTGGTCTATTTTCAACTGTGTTTGAGCTGTTTTTTGCCGGCAATGAAACAGGTGACAACAAATCTATCAATTCTACCAATTCAAGTCTGCAATAAGAAGTCACATACTGATGGGCAGTGGGATTGATAGACATCAAGTGTTTGCTTAGTGCTACAATACGGGTTTGATCCACAAGATCACTTTTATTGATAATCAATGCGTTGCTGTATTCTATTTGTCTCTCAAGCGCTGGAAACACATCGAAGAGCTCAATATGGTTTTCAGCGTCAACTATACACACCGAACCAATATAATTTATTACCTTTTCTGTTTGTCCGGATATGACAGATAGTATCTCAGTCATGTTGGCAGGATCTGCCAATCCTGACGCTTCGACAAAAATATACTCAATATCATATTTTGTCATGCTGACAAGGTTTTTCAGAAAGCTCTCTTTAAGGCAGGCGCAGAATATTGAGCCATTTGACAGTTCAGCCATTTCAACCCCGTCGCGATTTGTCAGAACAGCGTCAATATTGACTTTGCCAAATTCATTGACAATAACACCCACTCTTTTATTCTCATAATTATTTAATAGAGCATTTAACATTGTGGTTTTTCCGGATCCAAGAAAAACGTTCAGTAGAATCAGATTAATCATACAAGCCCCTTTGAATTTTTTATCTTCATTGTCTAGTGTTAATTATGAGAATAAAAGAGTGGGTGTT
>JAHRFV010000120.1 GCA_019084435.1 Dethiosulfatibacter sp. | reverse complement strand
TAAAGCCGGAAGAAAAAGACACATGGGCATCAGACCTACAGTAAGAGGTTCTGTAATGAATCCCAATGATCACCCTCACGGCGGTGGAGAAGGTAGAGCACCAATCGGTAGACCATCACCAGTTACACCATGGGGTAAACCGACTTTAGGATTCAAGACCAGAAAGAAAAACAAAAAATCTGACAAGTACATTGTTAAGAAAAGAAAGTAA
Source organism: Dethiosulfatibacter sp. (assembly GCA_019084435.1). The sequence goes on along the minus strand of JAHRFV010000120.1, from coordinate 3,604 downwards.
AGGTATTCGGTGAAAGGAGGAACTTCTAATGGGTAGATCGCTAAAAAAAGGTCCTTATTGCGAACCAAGCTTACTTAAAAAAATCGTTGATATGAACAGTAAGAACGAGAAAAAAGTAGTAAAAACTTGGTCAAGAAGGTCGACAATATTCCCAGAGATGATAGGTTTTACATTAGCAATTCATGATGGTAGAAAACATGTTCCCGTATATATTACTGAAGATATGGTTGGACATAAATTGGGAGAATTTGCTCCTACAAGGACTTATAGAGGACATGCCAAATCAGAAAAGTCTTCGAAAGTCAAGTAAACGAAGGGAGGTAGCTTAAGTGGAAGCTAATGCAACTGCTAAATATATAAGAATTTCTCATAGAAAAATGAGATTCATATGTGATATGGTAAGAGGTAAAGATTTAGATGAAGCACTGGCAATATTGAAATTCACTCCCAAAAAAGGCGCACGTGAATTGGAGAAAGTCGTTCAGTCAGCTGCAGCAAATGCAGAACACAATTTTGATCTTAATAGAGATAAGCTCTATGTAAGCAAAGTTAGCGCTGATCAAGGACCTACTCTGAAGAGATGGAGACCTAGAGCAAAGGGAGCAGCATACAAGATATTGAAAAGATCAAGTCATATTAATGTAACGGTTAAAGAACGAGAATAGTAAAGGAGGTAAAAGATGGGTCAAAAGGTTAATCCTCATGGACTTAGAGTTGGTATCAATAAAGACTGGGACTCGAGATGGTACGCGGACAAAAAACATTTCGCGGACAATCTGATCGAAGATTATAAAATCAGAAAATATATCAAAAAAGAGCTTTTCTTGGCAGGCATTTCCAATACTGAAATTGAAAGATTTGCCAACAGAATCAAAGTCAATATTTTTACAGCCAAACCGGGTATGGTTATCGGAAAAGGCGGTAGCGGTGTTGAAATAGTTAGAAACAACATAGAAAAAATGACTAATAAGACTGTTATCATCAATGTTGAAGAAATAAAGTATCCTGACCTGAATGCACAGTTGGTTGCCGAGAGCATAGCCAGTCAGATTGAAAGACGTGTTTCTTTTAGAAGAGCAATGAAGCAAGCTATGCAAAGAAGCATGAGAACTGGTGCAAAAGGTATCAAGACATTAGTTTCTGGAAGACTTAATGGAGCTGACATGGCAAGATCTGAAGGATACAGCGAAGGAACAATTCCTCTTCAGACTTTAAGAGCAGACATCAGTTATGGTTTCGCAGAAGCAGATACAACATATGGAAAAATTGGTGTTAAGGTATGGATTTGTAGAGATGAGATTTTAAGGCAAAAACAGAGACCTGAGCAGGATAAGGATAATAGGAAAAAAAGACCAAAAAAACCCTACAATAAATAACATTAATCCCGCAGGAAGGAGGATGTAGAATTATGTTAATGCCTAAAAGAGTAAAACGTAGAAAACAGCACAGAGGAAGAATGAGTGGAGTAGCTACAAAAGGTAATAAATTAACTTACGGTGAATATGGCATTCAAGCTTTAGAGCCAGCGTGGATTACTTCAAATCAAATAGAAGCTGCGAGAAGAGCTATGACTAGATCCGTAAAAAGAGGCGGAAAAGTCTGGATAAAAATATTTCCGGACAAGCCAGTCACACAAAAGCCTGCAGAAACAAGAATGGGTAAAGGTAAAGGATCCCCTGAGTATTGGGTAGCAGTAGTAAAACCTGGCAGAGTTCTTTTTGAAATGTCGGGTGTTACTGAAGAAGTAGCAAAAGAAGCTATGAGACTTGCCATGCACAAATTACCTATAAAATGTAAATTTGTTTCTAAAGCTGAGCAGGGAGAAAAGGAAGGTGAAGCTAATGAAAGCTAATGAACTAAAAGAAAAAACTGTTAGTGAATTAAACTCAATGTTAGTGGATCTTAAAACAGAATTGTTCAACCTAAGATTTCAGTTGGTTACAGGGCAACTTGAAAATACATCTAGAATCAAAATCGTAAAAAAAGATATAGCGAGAGTTAAAACGGTTTTAAGAGAACACGAACTAAAAGTAAGTATGTAGCGGTCTGAGAAAGGAGGGCTATTTAGTGGAAAGAAGTAATAGAAAAGTTAGAACTGGGAAAGTGGTTTCAGATAAGATGGACAAAACTATTGTCGTCTCAATTGAATCATATACAACACATCCTTTATATAACAAAAAAGTCAAAAGAACAAAGAAACTAAAAGCACATGATGAACTCAACCAATGTGGCATCGGTGACAAGGTAAAAGTTATGGAAACCAGACCTTTGTCTAAAGATAAAAGATGGCGTTTGGTTGAAGTAATTGAGAAAGCTAAATAAACCTTACGATTACCGAAGGGAGGTTAAATAATGGTACAGAATGAGTCAAGACTTAAGGTAGCTGATAACTCAGGGGCTAAAGAAATTTTGGTCATCAGAGTTCTGGGCGGTTCTAATAGAAAGTATGGTAATATTGGAGACATTGTTGTTGCAACTGTTAAAAGCGCAACACCAGGTGGAGTTGTTAAAAAAGGTGATGTAATAAAAGCTGTTATAGTCAGAACGACTAAAGGTGTTGGAAGAGATGACGGCACGTATATAAAGTTTGATGAGAATGCAGCAGTTATAATAAAAGAAGATAAAACACCAGTAGGAACCCGTATTTTCGGACCGATTACAAGAGAGTTAAGAGCTGGTAAGTTTATGAAGATTATATCATTGGCACCTGAAGTACTTTAATGGGAGGTGTAAGTATGCACGTAAAAAAAGGCGAAAAAGTAGTCGTTATTTCCGGCAAAGATAAAGGAAAAAAAGGCAAGATTCTGAATTGCATGCCTAAAGAAGAACGCGTAATAATTGAAGGCGTCAATATGTTGACGAAACATAAAAAAGGCGATAAAAATATGCAGCAGGCAGGAATAATACATCAAGAAGGTTCAGTGGACGTTTCGAATGTTATGACTTATTGCGATAAATGCAAAAAAGGCGTTAGAACTAAAGCTAAATACCTAGAAGATGGAAAAAAAGTTAAACAATGTGTCAAATGCGGAGAGGTATTTGAATAATTCGTTGAAGGGAGGTACAGACAATGGCTTCACGTTTGAAAGAAAAGTACATAAATGAAGTAGTGCCGGCTTTAATGGATAAATTTGGTTACGATAACGTTATGCAGGCACCAAAAATCGAAAAAGTAGTTTTGAATATGGGAGTAGGAGAAGCTAGAGACAATCCAAAAGCTTTGGAAAGTGCAGTTAGTGAAATGATAACTATATCAGGTCAAAAACCAGTAATCACCAAAGCAAAAAAGTCAGTTTCCAACTTTAAGCTAAGAGAAGGCATGAGTGTTGGTTGCAAGGTAACTTTAAGAGGAACAAAAATGTATTATTTCCTCGATAAGCTGATGAATATAGCATTACCACGTGTTAGAGACTTTAGAGGCGTTCAGAACAAATCATTTGATGGCAGAGGAAACTATGCTCTGGGCATTAAAGAACAATTGATTTTTCCTGAAATCGACTATGATAAAGTTGATAAGATTAGAGGTATGGATATCATCATAACCACAACAGCCGATACAGATGAAGAAGCTCGAGAACTGCTTAAGTTAATGGGAATGCCTTTT
>JAHRFV010000304.1 GCA_019084435.1 Dethiosulfatibacter sp. | reverse complement strand
TCTTGCGCTTCATCTAGTTGAATATATTTATAAAAACCTTTGAATCGGTCTGATATGCCTTTATTGCTTTTCATAATCTGTTCGCAGATTACCAGCATATCATCAAAGTCTATCATGTCATTTTTTTTCTTATATGCCTCATAGGCCAAATAGATCTCTTCAAAATCTTTAATTACTATATCCGCAGTCTTAAACTCTTCAATAGTCAATTTCAGATTTTTGACATAGCTGATTTTACTACTCAGATTTTCTACCTCATCTGGACTGACGGTGTAAAACCCTTCATTTGAGTAGGCTCTTGCCATGATATTTTTGAGAACATCGTAGTTCGATTTCAATAAGTTGATAGTCTTGCCGGTTCTTTTGCAATAATCTCTTACAACCCTATATGAAAAAGAATGAATAGTTGAGAAATGAATTCGTTTGCTTTCTGTCTCTGGAAACAGACTGTTGAATCTCGTTTTCATCTCTAGGGCTGCTAGCTTAGAAAAAGTAATTGTTAGTATTCTGTCTTTTCCCAACTCACCATCATATATCAATCTGCCTGCCCTTGAAGTGATAACGGTGGTTTTCCCGGATCCCGCAGTTGATAGGACAAGCCCTGCACCCTCTCCGTGAGATACAGCTGTCTTTTGCTCGTTGTTAAGATGAATTCCTTTTGTATTCTCCAGATAGTCAAAATATTTCAATGTCATTAGTCCTTTCTATCAGATTTTCCATATATTGTATCATCTTGAACCTAAAAAAACAAAACCGGCTCATTGACCGGTTAAATATGATTTGAATCTATTTTGGTATGTCCGTAACTAATGGTTCTCTTTCAACATCATACGTTTCAGCATCCACTTCCCATTTACGGAATGTTTTTTTAAAGTCATTCATCAACCAGGGTCCTATGATGGAGAATGCCACTACCTCAGCGATTATAAAAGCAAACCAGACGCCATTAAGACCGACAACTCGAGACAAAATCACTGCAGCAGGTAGTAAAAAAATAATCTGTCTGATGAATGAGGCGATCAAGCTGACATAGCCCTTTCCCATAGCCTGAAAGGTTACAGAGAATGTAATGCTCATTGCTGCTATTGGCAAGCAAGCAGCTATGCTTCTCAAAGCGATTACTCCTATAGATATCATCTCATCTGATGCATCAAACATCAATAGTAACTGTCTAGGAAATAGAATGATCACAGTCGCACCGGTAGCCATTATGATAAATGCTATCTTCAATGAAAATTTAAGGGTGTCAAGCATTCGCTTTTTGTTTTTTGCGCCATAATTGTATCCCATAATGGGCATGTAGCCCTGAGTCAATCCAAACATCGGCATAATAATAATAGACTGCAGCTTGAAATACACACCCAACACTGCCACAGCTGTTGGTGTGAATCCAATCAAAATGATATTCAGTCCAGTCAGCATAACAGAACCCAACGACTGCATAATGATGCCAGGAAGCGCTACCACGTAAATATCCTTAAAAACCTTCTTATCCGGTTTGAATCCTCTTAGTTTTATATCAACCTCGTGTCTACCATTCCTGATAATCACTGAAATATAAAAGAAACTCAAAATTTGTCCCGCTACTGTTGCTATTGCTGCACCCCTGATGCCCATAGCAGGAACACCAAACCACCCGAAAATCAATATGGGATCCAATATAATATTTGATATAGCGCCTATCAGCATGGCTTTCATAGGCCTAATCATGTCTCCAGTCCCTTGGAGAATGCTAATGCCTGATTGTGCTAAAAGCCTACCAAATGAAAAGGTCATGATAATGCTGATATATTGGGTGGTCAAATCAACCAATTGTGGATCATCGGTGAAAAGCAACACTGCATTCTTGGCAAAAAACACACCTATTATGACCATCATGACTGAATAGGCTATATTGATCATATATCCATGGCTTGCAGCACTAGAGGCAGAATCTCTATCTTTCTCACCTAATTTCCTTGCAATAAGGGAGGTGACACCTGCGCTGGTTCCTGCCAATAATGCAATAATGAGAAGCTGTAGAGGAAATGCCAATGAAACGGCTGTCAGAGCTTCCTCGCTTATTCTTGATACATATATACTATCCACCACATTATACATTGCTTGAATGGTCATAGATAGCATCGCTGGCAACGCCATTGACATGACGAGTTTTTTTATCGGCATGGACTCCATCTTACTGGATTTTTCTATCATTTGATTACCTACTTTCTGTTGTGATTCATATCTCTATTGCTAGACTACTAATTATAAGACCCGAATCAAATAAAGTCAATCGACTTTAAACCTGTTTTTCGTCTTGACATTAGGGACGTAATCATGTATATTTTCATTAAGAATTCACATGACTGACGGAATTGTGGAATTAACCACAAGGGAGTGTGAAAATTTATTAAAAGCCGACCGTCTGGGCAAATGTCCGGACGGTTTTGTTATTTTTTGTCCGGTCTTTCGTGGAGGTTAGTATGTTTGAACAGTGGAAAGACTTTAAAAAAGGAATATGGACAGACAAGATTGATGTAAGGGATTTTATTCAGAAAAACTATACACCCTATCTTGGAGATGATCGTTTTTTATCAGGCAAATCCGAAAGAACTGTAAGGCTTTTTTCAATCGTTGAAAAATTGCTTCTAGAGGAACAAAAGAGAGGTATTTACGACATCGATACCAGTTCACTGTCAGGTATCGACAATGCTGAAGCAGGCTATATAGACAAAGCAAACGAAGTAATCTTTGGTCTTCAGTCCGATGGACCATTGAAGAGACTGATCAACCCTTACGGCGGTATTAGAATGGTTGAGGGAGCGATAGAATCCTACAACCTAGATGTCCCTGACAATTTGTTGAAGGAATTTAAAATATACAGAAAATCTCACAACGAGGGTGTTTTCGATGCATACAATGACGAAATCAAAAGAGCCAGAGCAGCAGGACTTGTAACAGGTCTACCGGATGCATATGGGCGTGGCAGAATAATAGGAGACTACAGACGAATTCCTTTGTATGGTATTGATTTTCTTATTGAAAAGAAGATTGCGTTTCTGCGCGATATGGCTTTTCCTTTTACAGAAGAAATGATCAGAATCAGAGAAGAGGTTTCAGAACAGATTACTGCGCTTGGCAAAATTAAGAGTATGGCTCAAAGATATCAGATAGATATCTCGCTACCTGCCAGGACAGCCAAAGAGGCGATACAGTTTCTGTATTTCGGTTATCTTGCCGGTGTGAAGGAGAGTAACGGCGCGGCCATGTCATTAGGTAGAAACAGCACATTTATGGACATTTATATTCAAAACGATATATCAAAGGGTATTCTGTCAGAGATAGATGCACAGGAGCTTATCGACCAATTTGTCATAAAGCTTAGAATCATCAGACATCTGAGAACACCAGAATATGACGAGCTTTTCGCAGGCGATCCCAACTGGATTACTGAAGTCTTGGGAGGTATGGGAGAAGATGGAAGAACCCTGGTAAGTAAAACCTCCTATCGATTCATCCATACGCTGACGAACCTGTCAGCTTCACCCGAACCAAACATGACGGTTCTATGGTCGGAAAATTTGCCGGACAACTTCAAAAAGTATTGTGCAAAAATGTCCATTGAAACCTCTTCAATCCAGTATGAGAATGACGATATCATGCGTCCGGTATATGGCGATGATTATGGTATCGCATGCTGCATATCCGCCATGAAACTTGGCAAGGAAATGCAGTTCTTCGGTGCCAGATGCAATCTTGGTAAGGCTCTGCTCTACGCCATCAACGGTGGCATAGATGAAAATGACGGTGAATTGATATTTGAAGGGATTGAGCCAATCAAAGGCGAGTATCTTGATTACGATGAGCTGATGGCAAATTTCAGAGTTGTCATGGAGAAGGTAGCGGAGCTCTATGTCAACACAATGAATATCATACACTTTATGCATGACAAATACGCTTATGAATCAGCTCAAATGTCCCTGCATGATGAGATAGTTGGAAGATATATGGCATTTGGCGTTGCCGGATTATCCATTGTCATTGATTCGTTCAGCGCAGTCAGACATGCCAGGGTCAAACCTATCAGAAAAAACGGATTGGCAGTAGACTTTGAAATAACCGGTGATTATCCGGCTTTTGGAAATGATATAGATGAAGTGGATAATATCGGAAATGAAATACTTGAGTTTTTTATCGATCAACTCAGAAGACATCCAGCCTACAGAGGCGCCAAGCATACATTATCTGTATTGACCATTACTTCAAATGTGGTCTATGGCAAAAAAACTGGTGCGACACCTGACGGAAGACAGGCTGGAAAGCCATTTGCTCCAGGGGCCAATCCAATGCATGGGAGAGATATAAACGGTGCCCTAGCATCCTTGAATTCAGTGGCAAAACTGAAATATGAGGGCGTCTGCGACGATGGTATATCAAACACCTTCACAGTTGTGCCAAACGCTATCGGCAAATTACCCCGGCACAGAATTGATAATCTTGTTTCGATAATGGATGGCTATTTCAGTCAAAAGGGACACCATTTGAATGTAAATGTGTTGAATAGGGAATTGTTGTTGGATGCCTGCGACAATCCAGACAAGTATCCCAATCTCACCATAAGGGTATCAGGTTACGCAGTCAAATTTAACAAGCTAACTAGAGAGCAACAGATGGATGTCATCAGCAGAACCTTTCACGAAAAAATGTAACGAAAGGAGTGAAGTGATATGTTGAAGATTCATTCGATAGAGACTATGGGAGCATTGGACGGGCCGGGTCTTAGAATCATTTTTTTCCTGCAGGGCTGTCCTCTCAGGTGCCTATACTGCCACAATCCGGATACCTGGCAGTTGGAAAAAGGCGCCATTTTCCCAGATGAAGAAATCGTCGGGAAAGCTCTTAGATATAAACCTTACTTCAAGAACAATGGGGGCGTGACTTTTTCAGGAGGCGAACCATTGCTACAGGCACAGGAACTGGTTGGTATCCTAAAGACATTAAAAGACAATGGACTCCATACCGCCATAGACACCTCCGGATACTTTAATGTTTCAGATACCGTCATCGTTGAACTGCTTCAGTATACAGACCTTGTCATACTGGATATTAAGCATGAAAACGCTGAGCTATATAAGCAGATAACAGGTCATTCAATCGACAAATATTTGCACTTCAAGGAAATACTGATCCATAAAGCCCAGTCCCAAATATGGCTCAAGCATGTGGTCGTTCCTGAATTGACTGACAATCCTCAGCACATAAAAAACCTGGAACAGGAAGTCAGAACATTTCCTCTAGAGAGGGTTGAAAAATTTGAGCTGTTGCCCTATCATACATTGGGCAAATCAAAGTATGAGGCCTTGGGCATAGATTATTCTCTTTCAGATACTCCGGAGATGAGTATCGAAGATATAAACAAGTTAAAGAAGCTCATAAAACTGGACTGCCTGATATAGGCAGTCCAGTTTTATAAGGAAGTCATTTCCAGCGCTCACAACACCAATACAAGTGCTATAATAGAAGTGAATGAATCGAAAGGAGAAGGAAAGATATGGAAAAAATCAATATTTTTAATTCTAGTTTATCAAGAGTCATTTTTGGAGGTGTCATTGTAGATGGGGAAACACAAAAGGATGCCAATCGTTTTGTCAGTGAAGCCATTGATATGGGCGTCAATTACTTTGATGTAGCACCGACATATGGTAATGCAGAAGAGAGACTTGGATCAGCGCTTGCTGGTAAGCGCGACAGCGTTTTTCTTGCTTGTAAGACTGAAGATCGAACAAGAGAAGGAGCACAAAAGCTGCTAGACGCGTCATTAAAGAATTTGCAGACTGATCATTTTGATTTATACCAGCTTCATGCTGTGTATAATCTTGAGGATGTAGAGAGAATATTTGGACCTAACGGTGCTTTTGAAACTTTTCAAAAGGCAAAGGATAAAGGGATAATAAAAAGAATTGGTTTTAGTGCCCATTCTACAGAAGCAGCTCTTGCATTATTAGATTATTATGACTTTGATTCGATTCTATTCCCTTTTAACTTCGTTTCCATGATTAAAAATGGTTACGGCATGCACGTATTAAATAAGGCAAAAGAAAATGGATTGGTTATTCTAGGGATAAAATCGATGGCATTGACTGAGCATATACCTAGTGATGATGAAAATCATCCAAAAGCTTGGTATCATCCTATAGAAGATTATGATCTTGCGAAAAAAGCAGTAAATTATTCGTTATCAAAAGGGGTGGATGCTATTGTGCCTCCTGGTGATTTTGAATCATTTAAAATGGCAGTAAAAATCGTCAATGAAGGATTATTCTTTTCTGATGAGGATTATGAGAGCCTAAAGAAAGTTGCCCTTAAAACAGTGCCATTGTTTCCCCTAAAAGCGAGATAACTATGTGTGAAACTCAGGAACCCTGTTAATCAAATTGGACTGCCTGATATAGGCAGTCCAACATTATTACTTCTTCTCAAATGTACCGAAAACAACTGGCTCTTTATTCTGAACCATAATCACACCCTTAGCGATGACTGTATCGATATCAAGTGTTTTTTCATCCAAAAGGTTCAAATCAGCGTCAAAGCCTTTTTCTATCCTGCCCTTGTTCTTGAATTTCAGAATCTTAGCGGGATTGGATGTCAATGCCCTTAATGCTATCTCCAATGGGATGTCCTCTCTGAAAACACACTCCTTAATCCCGATAATCAGGCAAATCGGCTTTCCTACATCAAGTCCAACAAATTCTTTTTTCTCATTAAACATTGGAAGACTGCCCTGCCCATCTGAGGACAATGTGAAGTTATCAATACTGACACCCTCTGCTAAAAGTCTTTTCAGACCTTTGCTGAACCTGACCTCATTGTCCAGCTTCTCCCAGAAATCAGGATCTTCGCTCCCTGTAAAGTCCACATAGCCACCCTCTTTAGCATAGGTGACGCATTCTTCAAACAATGCTTCATTGCGATTGACGTGTGTTGGCAGAAATTGGGTCATTGGTATTTCTGTCTCTTTCAATACATCTTTTATCAAATTGATTTTTCTTTTCCCATCACCCAAATGAATATTGATGATGCCTGCCTTTCCTGACAGCATGCCTCCCACACGGGCATCTGAAACATCCTTGCAAAACTCGTCAAATGTCGGCTGAGACGAGCGGTGGTCAGATATTGCTACCTCGCCTATACCGATTATTTTGTCTACCACCATGATGTCCTTCATGATACTTCCTGTGATGGTTTTAACCGGTATCCTATAAGACCCCGCATATATGAAGGTTGTGATGCCTTCCTCCTCCAGTCCTCTTGCCTTTGCTAGAAGTGCTACCATGTCCCTTGATATCCCGTCTGTTCCGAGACAACCTACAACAGTGGTGACACCTGCGGTAGTCAGATCAGTCAATTTGATCTCTGGTGTTCTGGTAGAAAAACCGCCTTCTCCACCACCACCTAGGATGTGAACATGGGAGTCAATAAACCCCGGAACCAGAGCTTTGCCTGTTCCATCTATTTCCACGATATCAACGGATTCATTCACATCTATGGTTATGTTATCCTCTATAGCTGCAATTTTGTTGCCTAAAATCAATACATCCTTTTTACCTAAAAACTCTGGTGCGTAAACATTGGCATTGCGAATAATTTTTATCATTTCATCTCTCCTTGTTTCAATTTATCATTTTTAATCTTTATGTACTTTACGTATCATTACTCTCAGCATCTTGATTGCTACCCTTACCGTCCTTAAGACTGGTTATGGACTTTCTTAGTCGTGCTTTATTTGATTCACTATAAAAGTAATCATCATTTAATGCAACTTCAAAAGGTATTCCATGCTTGCGTACAACTGCTCTTGCAAAGACATTAAATGCAATTGTTATGTTTAAACCCAGTTCCGTGCATATCTCGTCGAAGTTTTTTTTCAGTTCTTCATCCATACGAATGTTTATATAGGTTTGTGCCATTGTGCATCACTCCTTTATATTTAAAGAGTAACAATAATTATTTACAATGTCAATCAACAGGGTTCTTGGGTTCAGGTGGCGTTTCGAACTCCATCTGAACCTTAGAAACCGTTATCCAGCAACTCTACAGGGCTTATCTCCCACTTATAGAAGTGGGAGTCTTAGCACTGTTAGTCATCGGATAAATTTACGCACATTGTATCGACCGCACTATCTTGCCTTTTTGTACTTCTGCTTACTACTAATGGGCTTGTCAGGTATTGTCATTTCTATTCCATAAGCTCTTTGGTCGAATATTCTTTTTCACCAATAACCATTAACAACTTTTTAACTTGTTCTGTTACTTGTACTGTGACTTGTTCGGTGTCTGTGATTTCGCATAACGAATCATAAATAGCCTTTAACAGGAACTCAACAAATTTTCCAGAATCAGCTCTATGGTCACATTCAACAAGTACTTCGTAATACTCATCTTGCCTTTCCCCAATCAATGTTTTTCATTTAATGACGCAATAATTTCAAATTAACACATTAAAAAGACATTGAACATCTAGGTAATCTCCCCAATGTTCAATGTCTTTAGTTTATTTATAGAAGTTACATTCTCCTTACTACCCACTCAATGCTTAAATTAGCATATTTGTTACATATTTAGATTTAATAGATACATTTTTGCTGTGCTTTTTATATGGTTTTGGCCCTCATATATTGGCTTAAAATTTTTAGAACCAGATTTAACATAATTCTGTAATTGACCGGAGAAATTTATTTTTTATTGGTGAAATAGTATCCTGCTATAATCAATGTACTGATACCCATACCTATGTATAAAGGGTCGATTGTTGTTAGCTTAAAAACACTTAGGAGAATCGTTACCACAGGTGCCACGATCATTGAGAGAAGTCCGG
>JAHRFV010000289.1 GCA_019084435.1 Dethiosulfatibacter sp. | reverse complement strand
CACAACAGGTAGGGAGCATCCTCCCATACGGGCATCTGAACCGGCTGCTCCCTATGCTTTTGCAAGGTCAATCTCAGAGACAGTTACGCACAGATTGAAAATGGCGAGGTCTTTGTCACCGGTATGCACATCAGACCTTATGAACAGGGTAATATCTACAATCGGGATCCGCTCAGGAAAAGAAAGCTTTTGCTGAATAGTAGTGAGATCAGAAAACTGATTGGTCTGACGACCCAAAAAGGATACTCCCTGATTCCCCTCAGTATTTATATTAAAGATGGTTTGGTCAAGCTGGAGCTTGCTATAGCCATTGGCAAGAAGAAATACGACAAGAGGGAATCTATGGCAAAAAAAGATGCCGAACGAACAATGCAACGAGTCAAGGATTATTAAGGGGGCGAAATTGGTTTCGACGGGGGTGTAGAAGTATAATAAGCGAGCCGCTGCCGCCAAACAGCGTTAAAAGTGGCAACCTAAATTAAAAGCAAAAACAAACAATAATTTAGCATTCGCAGCGTAAGCTGCTAGCTTGTCTCACTTAGCCGACCTGTAGGCTATACTGGGGCATCAAACAAATCAGGGAACTGCATTAGGGACGCTCCGACCTTTTGTGGAATAATTGGAGATAGCCGGGTGTGGTATTTGTCGAGATTGACCACATCAAGCGATAACTAAATCTTGACTGCGCTCGGAGAAAGTTATATGGAAATGCTTTCGGACGTGGGTTCGACTCCCACCGCCTTCACCAAATCGGTATCCATTGTTTAATACAATCGAAACTCGTTGATTCAACGGGTTTTCGTGTTTTTTGAAGGAAAATCATGGGTGCAAAATGTGTGAAAACAACATATGCTTTTTAATTGAATGCACCGGAAATGCACCGGAAATGCACCGAAGAAAAATTCGGGTGCACCTTTTAGCGTTAAGGGGCTATACTCACTATTGGGGAGGTTTCCTTCTAAAGAAACTCTTCTTTTTCTTTTCTTTTTTCACTAAATTCACACTTGAATAGGGTAAATTAGGGATGTAGTTATTAAAAAATGCCTCTTTACCAATTTCTGTTATATCTATTGACATCTCTACAGTCGCTAGGTGATTTGTTGAGAAAGAATACTCACCAAGTCTCACAACACTGATTGGAATGGTGACTGAGAAAAGCTTATTATTAGAGAAAGCAAACCTCTCAATTGAAGTAACGCTGTAAGGAATTTCAACGGATGCTAGTTTATTGCTTTCGAATGCATGCTCACCAATTATGGTTACTCCATATGGAATCGTTAAGGACTTGAGTTTGTTTTTATGAAATGTATGCTGTTCAATTATTGTTAAATTATTTGAAAGTTTAGCTGAAGCTAGTTGATTATTAAAAAATGCATGCGGACCAATTTGTGTTACACTATCAGGGATTTCTATTGATTCAATACGATTATCTTTAAAGGCAGATGGTCCAATTTTTACTAATCCATCCGAAATTGATAATGAAACAAGTTGATTATTTTCAAATGCCGATGCGCCGATAGAAATAACACTTGAGGGAATCTCTAAGGACTTAAGATGATTATTTTTAAAAGCACAAGCTTTTATATCGATTACTGAATTTGCAATTACAATCGAAACAAGTTGATTTCTCTCAAATGCGGATTCACCAATGGAAAGCAAACTGCATGGCATTTCCAAGGACTCGAGATTATTATTAGAAAATGCATGGTTTTCAATTCTTTTTATAGATTTTGGAAGAATTATTGAAGTTAGCATATTGCACGAAAAAGCAGATTGTCCAATTCTTTTAACATTTTCAGGAATTTTCACACATGTTAGCTGATTATAGTCAAATGCGTGATCATCTATTTCAATTACGTTGTCAGGAATATTTAATGAATTTATTACATTGAAAGCAAAAGAATATTCTTCTATTTTTGTTAAGTTGCAAGAAATTTTAACAGAAGTGAGGTGGTTTAGATGGAAAGCATTCTTTCCAACCTTCTTAACACTATCTGGAATATTAATTGCAGAAAGTTCGTTTTGAGAAAAAGCACTATCCCCAATTTCCTCAACACTGCTAGGAATTATGACGGATTTTAGCTGGTTTATTGAAAAAGCATAGCTCTCAATATGGGTTACACTATCAGGAAGTTCTAATGATATTAACTGATTATTATGAAAAACTCCAGACTCGATTTTTATTATATTATCGGGAATTTTTATAGTAGTGAGCTTATTATACGAAAAGGCTCTTTCTCCGATTTCTTTAACAGATTTTGGTATTAATACTGATTCAATTTGATTATTAATAAACGTGTAAGAAGCTATTTTTTCAAGTTTATTAGGAAGAATTACAGTTTGAATCTGGTTTTCTTTAAACGCACTTTCTCCGATTTCTAATATGCTATCTGGGAGTTCTAATGAGTTAAGTTTGTTTTTTTCGAAAGCCATTTTTTCTATTGATTTTACGCCATTAGGTATAAATACAAAAGCAATTTCGTTATTAGAAAAGGCAGAATAACCTATACGTTTCACCGAGGAAGGAATATTTACTAACTTTAGTTTGTTGTTAGCAAATGCTAAGTCTCCTACGTTCGTAATGCCTTCACCAATTACTAATTTAAAAATGTCTTCATTGTCAAGAAATTGAACCTGAGAATCAAACTGAAAATTGTTCATATATCCAAACCCTTCAAGATAAAGAGTTTTTTCGTGTACTCTTGCTACAATATTATCTCCCCACTTAATATTAGACCAGTGCCGACCTGGTTGATCATTATACATATATTCCTCCCGAATCATTAATGTATATAATAGATTATGTGTTAATACTATCATGTAACACATGTGATTTCCACTAAAACTGCTGAATCAGATTATGCTATAATATTAAGTAAGTGTTCTGAAGTTACTATTGAATAAGATTTTTCTCCAATTTATCTACATGGTCTTTTTTGTATAGTTTGAAATTGTGGTTAAATTTTGATAAAATGAAACTAAATATAATTTTGGAGGATTTATGAAAAATAACAACGAAGAGATTATTAGAGTAAAAATTGAAGAAGTTGGTTCAGGGAACAATTATATGACCAATGCTGTTAACACTACTTCAACTTCCATAGCTCGCATGAATCAATCTGTAAAGGATTTAAACGGCAATGTGGACAAACTTAATTTAACTCTGGAAGCTATGACTAAATCAAACAATCGAAGCTCAAGTATTATGGCAGGGTTGACTGGAGCTTTAGTTCTCTTTGCAGGAGTTCAGATTTTTTTAACATTTTTTATTTAGAAAATCTAGCCATGATATATCGAGTATCAATTTAGTAGCTTGAGCTCAGACTTGTTTATCCCGGCTAATTTTAATGATTTAAAAGATTGAGAAATAAGCGATTAACGCAAATGCCAATATTATTACAATTTGAGGTGTTCATGAATTATAAAAGAGATTCGAAAGAAGATATCAATTATAAAATGTTGATAATGAATTATGAAGACAAAATACAAGAAGTCAGGGATGAAATCAATAAAATTGATCAACTTCAAGTAGAAGAAAAATACAAAAATATTATTTTGATGTGTATGCTCGATAGCTATGCCCAACTTAATGTCTTTCTCGATAAAAAAAATACAAACAGAGACAAATTTACATCGTTTATAAAAGAATTTTCTCCAGATGGAATTCAGAAACTGTGGGATAGGATTAGTCTACCTAATTCATATTATTTTATAAAAGATAAAAACAATAACTCATGTGTGTTTAAAGAATTGGAAAAATTAGTAAAGAATAACAACTTTTGGAATTGTAATGATATAATAGAATTATTAAACAATAATGATTATAAGCGTATTGAGCAAACATTAATGGGAATGAATTCTTTTACTTTCGCAAACCTCTTCTATACTGCAAGAAATAAACTGTTACACGAATTTAAACTCATGAATAACGAACAAGGTGTTTTGAACACTGATTTCGCATGTTTCATCACAGTTTTAAATATAGATTATTCTTGTATTGAACAAAGACGCGAAAAAGTAAATAAAATCCTAACAAGCAAACTTGATGAAAACGATCAAGATGATAGGATAATCAATAATTGTGTTAAAGACAAAACATTAGAATGCAAAGAATGCTATCGCACTGTAAGCTTAGTTTTCCCATATAGATTTATTCGAAATGTCACAGGAGAATGTATCATTCAGTACTTAGAAAAATGCAAGAAAGAAAAGAAGCAAATATATAAAAACTCGATAGAATATATTCACTGGAAAGAAGAATTGTTGATCTGAATCGACAAAAATACAAGGGGTGGGAAGAACTTATGGGGAGAAGTTATTTATCGGAAGAAGATATCAAAGCCAGATATATAACACCAGCCATCACCAACGCTGGATGGGATATCAAAAAACAAGTGAGACTAGAATATGCCTTCACCGCCGGCAGGATTATCCTTCGTGGAAATGTCACTGCCAGAGGCAAACAGAAACGGGCGGATTATGTCCTTTTTTACAAAAACAATTTTCCTTTAGCCATTGTGGAGGCCAAGGACAATAATCATTCAATTGGTGCTGGGCTTCAACAAGCAATTGACTATGCCAAATTCCTGGATATTGATTATGTTTACGCATCCAATGGTGATGGCTTTGTGGAACAGAACCTGATCACTGGAACAGTTCGAGAGCTAAGCTTAGAGGACTTTCCATCACCGGAAGCATTGTACAATCGGTATATTAAAGATAAGAATATCAATGTGGCTGAAGAAAAGGTACTTCTTGAGCCCTATTTCTATGTGCCAAATTACAAGATACCTAGATACTATCAGCGTGTTGCCATAAACAAGACAGTGGATGCAGTCGCCAAGGGAAAAGATCGGGCCCTGCTCGTCTGTGCTACCGGAACCGGGAAAACCTACATGAGTTTTCAAATTATCTATCGGCTCTGGAAAGCCGGAGTCAAGAAGAAGATATTATTTCTAGCAGATCGGAATGTTCTGATTGATCAGACCATCACAAATGATTTCAAGCCTTTCAGCGGAAAGATGACAAAAGTACAGAATCGAAATCTGGACAGCTCCTATGAGATCTATCTGGCATTATACCAGCAACTTGTAGGTGATGACGGTGAGGAAGCCTACTTGCAGTTTCAGCCGAATTTCTTTGATCTGATTGTTATTGATGAGTGCCATAGAGGAAGTGCTAAAGAAGACTCAGCATGGAGAAAAATCCTCGACTATTTTTCAACTGCAACACATGTGGGATTAACGGCCACGCCCGTTGAAACGAAAGAAGCCTCAAGCCAGACATATTTTGGTGAGCCGATTTATGAATACTCCCTTAAACAAGGAATCGATGACGGGTTCCTGGCACCTTACAAGGTGATTCGAATCGGTCTGGACAAAGACCTCGAAGGCTATCGGCCTGAAGCCGGCAAAGTGGATAAGTACGGCTATGAGATCGAGGATCGGGAGTACAATGCTAAGGATTTTGACAGAAACCTGGTTATTGATGATCGTACCAGAGTGGTAGCATCTAAAATCACAGAATTTCTAACAAAAACAGACCGATTTAGCAAGACCATCGTATTCTGTGTGGACATTGAACACGCCGAGCGAATGCGTCAAGCACTGATCAATGATAATAAAGATTTGTACACCGGTGATAACCGTTATATTATGCGCATTACCGGAGATAATGATATTGGAAAGGCACAGCTTGAAAACTTCATTGATGAAGAAAGCACCTATCCGGTAATAGCTGTAACCAGCAAACTCATGACCACCGGAGTGGATGCCAAGATGTGCAAACTCATTGTGCTGGAAAACAACATCAACAGCATGACGGAGTTTAAACAGATTATCGGCAGGGGCACAAGGCTACTAGAAGAGTATGGCAAGACCTACTTCACCATTATGGACTTTCGTAATGCTAGCAGACTCTTTGCCGATCCTGCTTTTGACGGGAAACCGGAAGTGGTCATTGATCTCGGTCAGGATGATCCGGTGGATGAACCTGAAACTGAAGAAGAAGGCGAAGATGGTGATGGACTTGACACCGGCGGAGATGGTGTCAAAGAAGGTGAAGGCGAATATGGAGAGGGGGACACACCACCATTTGATGATGAGGGTGAAGACAAGCCTAGAAAGTATTATGTTGGCGATGTGCTTGTGAAAGTCCTTTCAGAGCGCGTACAGTATGTGGATAAGGATGGAAAACTCATCACTGAAAGCCTTATTGACTATACCAAGAAAAACATACTCCAACAGTATGCACGTTTGGATGAGTTCCTCCGAACATGGACAAATGCAGAGAAAAAACAAGCTATTATCGATGAACTGCAAGATGGTGGTGTGCTGCTAGAAGCGGTAAGGCAGGAACTTGGTAAAACGGAGCTGGATGACTTTGACCTTATCTGCCACATAGCTTACGATAAAAAACCACTCACAAAAAAAGAACGGGCAGAGAATGTGAAGAAAAGACACTATCTTTATAAGTACTCGGATTTAGCCCAGCAAGTCATTGAAGTATTACTGGATAAGTATGCTAATGATGGCATCAAAGAGATTGAAGATACAAAGGTACTTCAACTGAAAGAGTTCGCCAAGATTGGAAGTCCGATGAAAATTGTCAAAGCCTTTGGAGGCAAAGAAGCCTACCACAAGGCGGTGCAGGAATTAGAAAACGAAATATACTACGCATAAATAGAGAAGGCAGGTAAACGAAATGGCGATTGGTAACTTTGTAAAAAGAATTCAAGATGTGATGCGAAATGACTCAGGTGTCAATGGGGATGCCCAGAGGATTGAACAAATCGTATGGATTCTATTCTTAAAAATATATGATGCAAAAGAAGAGACCTGGGAGCTGTATGATGACAACTACACTTCCATCATTCCAGAAGGGCTAAAGTGGAGAGATTGGGCAGTAGATAAAAAAGATGGTGAAGCCTTAACCGGTGATGGTCTTCTTGATTTTGTGAACAATACCCTCTTCCCGACTTTAAAGAATTTAGAAATTGATGAAGAAACACCAATGAGTCAAGTGATTGTCCGGTATGCCTTTGAGGATGCCAACAACTACCAGAAAGACGGCGTACTTCTTAGACAAGTGGTCAATGTCATTGACGAGATTGACTTCACAGAATACAAGGAGCGACACGAGTTTGGTACCATCTATGAATCCTTTCTTAAGGATCTACAAAGCGCTGGTAATGCTGGAGAGTTCTACACGCCAAGAGCGGTGACGGACTTTATGGTAAAAGTTGTCAAGCCTGTTCTAGGTGAGAAAATAGGAGACTTCGCCTGTGGAACCGGTGGATTCTTGACATCAACATTGCAGGAACTGGATAGGCAGGTAGGCAACTCGCTGGAAAACAGAGAGATTTACAATAAATCCGTTTATGGCATTGAGAAGAAGGCACTACCCCATATGCTTTGTGTCACCAATATGCTGATCCATGATATCGATGATCCAAATATTCTTCATGGCAACTCGCTGGAGATGGACTACAAGGATATGCGTAAGATGGAACCTTTTGATGTGATCCTAATGAATCCTCCCTACGGTGGAAGCGAAAAGGATAGTGTGAAGTCAAACTTTCCAACAGAGCTTAGAAGTTCTGAAACTGCGGATCTTTTTATGAATGTGATTATGTATCGACTTAAGAAAAAAGGTAGATGTGCAGTAATCATTCCGGATGGCTTCCTGTTCGGAACAGATAACGGAAAGTTCAATATCAAGAAAAAGCTGTTCGGCGAATTTAATCTCCACACAGTGGTGAGAATGCCTCATAGCGTCTTTGCACCTTACACATCCATCAGAACCAACATCCTGTTCTTTGATAATACTGAGCCGACCAAGGAGACATGGTTCTACCGAATGGATATGCCGGAAGGCTATAAGAACTTCTCAAAGACCAGACCGATGAAACTGGAGCATTTCAATGAAGCCCTTAACTGGTGGGAGAACAGACAAGAAATCGAAGTAGAAGGATTCCCTAAGGCAAAGAAATATACAATTCATGAAATTGTGGATAGAGGTTACAATATTGATCTTTGTGGTTTCCCTCATGAGGAAGAAGTGATCCTTGAACCAATGGATTTGATTCAATTGTACCAAGAAAAGCGAGCGTCACTAAATGCTGAAATCGATCATGTGTTAGAACAGATTACCTCTATGCTTGGAGGTAATTAAATGAATGCACAGGACTTAAAGAACAGTATTCTTCAACTTGCCATACAGGGAAAACTTGTGGAACAACGTGAAGAGGAAGTAACGGCGAAGGAATTATTAGAAAAGATTGAAACAGAGAAAAAGCAGCTGCTTAATGAAGGTAAGATCAAAAATCAGAAGGCTTTGCCACCAATAAAAGAAGACGAGATTCCATTTGATATTCCTGACAGTTGGGAATGGGTGAGGTTAGGTGATATAACACATAATTGGGGTCAGAAAAAACCTGATAGTACTTTTGACTATATTGATGTTGGTTCAATTGATAATGTTAATGGAAAGTTAAGTGATAATGAGAATTTGGTCGAAGCAAAAAACGCACCTTCAAGGGCACGTAAATTAGTAAAAAAAGGTACAGTTATATACTCGACAGTACGCCCGTACTTACTTAATATTTGTATAATTAATAAAGAATTTAAACATGAACCAATAGCGAGTACGGCTTTTGCTATATTGCATCCATTTATCGGATTCAATGAGATTTATTTGTACTATGTGCTTAGGTCTCCAATGTTCATTAGCTATGTAAATTCTACAATGCTTGGTGTTGCATACCCAGCAATCAATGATGCTAATTTATTATCGGGATTAATTCCCCTCCCCCCTCTAGAAGAACAAAAGCGCATCGTAGCAAAGATTGAGGAGTTAAAACCTTATGTGGATAAATACGATGTAGCCTATTCTGAAGTGGAGAAGCTGAATAAAAAGTTCCCGGAGGATATGCAAAAGTCTATTCTTCAATATGCCATCCAAGGCAAGCTAGTTGAGCAGAAAGAAGAAGAGGGAACTGCAGAGGAGCTTTATATGCAGATTCAAGAAGAAAAGAAAAAGCTGATTAAGGAAGGCAAGATTAAAAAGCCCAATGCACTTCCAGAGATTACAGCGGATGAGATTCCATTTGATATTCCAGAGAGTTGGAAGTGGGTTAGGATTGAGAATATAATTGACTATGATCTTGGGGGAGGAACTCCTTCAAAGCAAAATCCATCTTACTGGAATGGAAATATTCCATGGATGAGTGTTAAGGATTATGTTAATAATCCAAATGGCATTGAGGATACATTAGAGAAAATTACTGAAGAAGGATTAAATAAAAGTTCTTCAAATCTTATCCTGGCAGGTAATATTATTGTATGTACCAGAGTAGGATTGGGCAAAATTGCAATAAATAGTGTTAATGTAGCAATAAACCAAGATTTGAGAGCTTTGTTTTTATCAAAGTATATTGATAAAAAATATTTTGTTTATTATTACAATAGAATAAATGTAGTAGGAAAAGGTACAACAGTTAAAGGAATAAAAAGAGAAGACTTATTAAATTATGTGTTCCCGCTACCACCACTTGCAGAACAAAAACGTATAGTGGAGAAGATAGAAGGGATTCTACCTTATACAAAACAGCTGGTGAAGTAGCTTTTAAATTGAATACTATGGAGTTTACGATGAAAACTAATAAAATAGACAATTCATTTATATCTCATGCTGCAGACATTTTAGGAGATACAAATAAAGGATTGAGCGGATCTCAAATCGTAAAATACTGCAACTCTTATGCGGTTGACTTTGGTGTGGGGATTCCAATCACAAGTCCTGATTTTGGACAGTTTGGAAAAGTTATACCTAACAAAAGGACTGCGTTATATAAAAATTTGGCTGAGTTTAACGGCTATCAACAATTTACAATCATTAAAGAACTTTCCGAGTTACCGATTTTTGAAGAGAATAAAGAAGTGACAAAATTGAAATCGGATTTATTCAAAAAATATAGTAAATTTGCCGCAAGCAGTTTGTATCTCGAAGAGTATCAACCTACCGGTTGGGAGCGAGTTGATCGATCCATAGATGAAATGAAAAGCAGACTCGAAGTTGCAGAAACTGAAGAACAGTTTCAAGCAATAGGAATGATAGGAAGGGAAACACTCATCACAATTGCCCAACAAGTTTTTGATGCCGATAAACATCCAACTTTAGATGGCGTTGAGGCAAGTAAAACTGATGCTAAGCGTATGTTAGAAGCCTTTTTGAAGTATGAACTAAAAGATACGTCTGAGAAAGCAAGAAAATTTGCAAAAGCCTCAGTAGATCTTGGGAATCAATTAACTCATGATAGAGGCGCTACAAAAAGAGAAGCAGCGATGTGCTTAATTTCCGTTAACTCTATTGCAGTATTGGTTAAGACAATCAATGATAATTAGCTAAATTTATGAGAAATCTACCCCTAGGGGGTCATAATCTCTACAACTATTCAAAATGGTGAACGCGCCGGAGCCTCGTGTGAGAATTCGCATAATTAGCAAGGGGGGATACCCCAAAAGCATCAAATACACGCCATATAGCCTGTAAGCCTTTATTCTAAAGGGTTCAGGGGTTATGTGGCTATGTTTGTTTCGTTCAAAAGGTTCGGATTTTGCTGAAATTTGGGCACTAGAAACACTGATTTAAGCTCGTTTTTTGGCATTAAAGCAGTCACTTTGACTTGCTATTGCAGCCCAGTTGAGTGATATATGGCGGAGCAAATAGACGAAGGGAAGACGAAAAAGGAAGGCAGCAAATTTTCAGCCACCTTCCTATCTTAATATCTTGTTTGGAATTACGCTTTTCAGTACTAAACCTTTCCTTAAGCCAACTGCAGAACCTTGACCGCTTCCGGAACAATCAGCTTGGCATCCAATCGCTCGAAAGCCGCATAGCCGATCTGCCCTTCGAGGATGTACTTTTCCTTCAGGACTTTAATGGACAGGTGCTGGCGGTCAACGATCCAGAAGCAACTGAAATCTCCGAAGGCAATGGTTTTTTTGCCGCTCCCGATGCCCGGCATATAAGGAGAGTACTCAACCGGTTTTCCGAGTATCGTGTTGTCTGAATGATTCCACAGATAGTTGCCGTTTGTGTCCTTAAGGGTCCTGAGATACAGGGCGGTCTCATCGTTCACGATCCACACCGCATGCTTGCGGTAGTGCTTATCCAGTGAGAAGTAAAGCTTCGCCACCTCATCGTAGGCGATGGCATTGGTTCCTGTTGCGGTTACGCCAACCTCTGCGCCTTCTGTGGGGTGCAATATGCCATAGGGGGCATCAATGCCGTCTCCGTTGATGAAGGCGTTCTCCTCTTCTCTGCCGAACCTGCGGGCAAACTCGTTCATCAGATACTTTTCAATGTCGAACTTATTGTCTGTGACGAAGGTATGCTTCAGTCTAGTGAGGCTTGCCAGCTTGTAGGAGTTCAGAGTGAACTGATTGATGGTGTCGCTGCTTTCCAGTATGGCAACGGATTCGCCGATCCATTGGGCCGTGCCGGTTGATGTCGATGCCAATAGTTTGTCATCCGGCGTTGTGGTTTTGACCACAGTGGCGATTCTTCTGAAGAGGTTCTCCTTTTCAAGAGCCGGTGTGAAGTTGGCCATGAACTTGTTTGGGGCCGGGTAGCTTCCGGTACTGTTTTTCATATCCCGTAGTTCCGGGTCAATCTCCTGATGGGTTCTCATGGCGTTCCAAAAGGCTTTGTTGTAGGTGTTTTGATTTGTCATAGTCGTTTTCTCCTTAAATTTAAGATGCTTTGATCCAGTTGCGGGTTACCATATAATCGTTGGCTGCTTTCAATGTTGAGAAGTAGTGTCCGGAGCCACAATACTGAACGCACCAGCGTCTTTTGCTGCCGGCCCGTTTATCTCTCATCACCACTACCGGATGCAAACCATCCAGCAAGATGACGCGGATCACTTCGAAACTTACCAGGTCCAGGCTTTTCCGTAGATGCCACGGTAATTGATACTCTATTGCCATGTTCTCACCTCCTTTCCTCTAAATTTGGTGACAGTACTCTTGATTTGGTGACAGTCGAGTACAGTGGATTATACAACTGTACCCTTCTGAAACGTTGTAATGGCAATGGCTCTGATGGGTTTGGTGACAGAAGTGACTCCAATCTCAATTCCATCTCCACACTCCTGCAACTCCTATGTTATAGGTTATATATATATTTTTTCATTTATCTCCATAGAAGTTGAAAGTTCTGTCACTTCTGTCACCAAATATTTTGAACCGTTGATATTGCTGGCTTTATCATTAGAAAACTGTGGAAGTTCTGTAACCGGTACTGCATTTCTACTGTCATCTGAACAATCACCAACTGGATGAGAGAAACGAAATTTCATCGTATCCATAGGCCTGCTGATAGGTAGCTTTTGCCTCATCCGACAGGGTATAGTCACTATAGAAAGTACCGCCTTTCCCCCGGCGAACGGCCATATCCGAGAAGGTGGTTCCCAGATAGTCCGCCAGTTCCTCACGGAAATCCTTTGCGGTTTTGGCGTAGCCATGATTGTTATCGATGCACCAGGCCTTATACACCTTATAGACTTTGCCGGTGGTGCAGCTGTCTTTGATTTTTCCGAAAGGCCTAACCTGCATGCATTCGTCAAAGAATGAGATGACGGTATTGTTGCTTGCCCTATAGACGTCTCTGGCATTTGCCACACACTCCGGTTCTGTAAAGGTGCAGCCATTCTGAATCACTTGCTTAAGCGCCATGACTGCCTTGTGCACAATGCCATCACGCTCGGCATACATCTTATCAAGCAGGTAATTATCCTGCTTGTCCTTTGGGATGACATGGTTGCAGCTGACCTGCATGATGCGGTCATACACCCACTGCCCGTCATCGCCGCCGAACTTGGGCAGCCGGTTCATGCAGAACCAGAAGAGCCCCTTGTAGATGAACTCGAATCCGTTTTGCCCTTTGAACTCCGCGAAGATGCTGTCTCCACCGGTGCACTGCTTGAAGATGCGCAGTTCGCCTACGGTCATAAAACTCATGTCGGAGCTTCCGGCAAGGCGCTTGTTATACAGGTTTCCGGTCCCGAATCTGGATTCAATCTCTTTTAAGTCAATACCGATGAAGTTGCCGTTTCCAAGAAGCCTTTCAGCTAGTCCCTTCAGCTGGGATTTACCCGTATCGCCCTTGCCGACCATGAAGAGGGACTTTTTAAGCCTGTGGCCTTTCACATTGGATAGTGCCGCGCCCATAAACTCAAGAAGCAGATTCTCAACTGACATGTCGCTACCGGTGAGATCCTTCATGAACCTGTCAAAGACCGGTGTGGGGTTAGGTTCTCCCAGCCAATCGCAGGGAATCTGGATGGTGCTTAAGACCTCCGGACTATGGGGCAGAAGCTTCATATCCGAAAGGCGCAGGATGCCATTTTGGAAGTTGATGATGTCCTCGTCGGCATTTAGCTTATCGTTTGTACCAAACTTCAAGTCGGTGGCGATGATGCCAAAGACCTCATTGACATCCCGCATCAGCAGGATGCTCTCATCAAAGGCGGTAATGTAGTTCTTGATGATGCCTTTTATCATGTCATCGGCATAGAGCCTATAGCAGCCATCCTCGTAGACATAACGCAAGACACCGCCTCTTGCGCTATCACGCACGAAGATGTAGTGAAGATTCTCCCGGATGTGCCTGGCTAGCAGTGGGCAGTTGACCTTCATCCTCTTTGCCTTGTCATCGTAGTGGATATAGGCAGGTTTGTTTTTCCCACCCCTGTAGAACTGTCCGTGGCAGCCTTTGATGGCGTTTTCTGTTGTTGAGGTTCGATAATCTTCGCGGTCCCATTTCTCCCGGTAGAGCTTGGATTGTCTGAACAGGCTGTCCATCTCATCCGCATCGCCACCGGTGTAGAAGGCCAGGATGTTGCAGAGGGCTTGGTCGGCTTCGGACGGACTGCCGTAACCCGAAGTATCCCCCTTGTCAAAGAGGGCGATGAACTTCCCGCCGTTCTTGGCTTTTCTGGCTGCGACGATGATATCGAAATTATCATCAAAATCATTATCTGTTTTACTGAACAGTTCCTTCTTCATGTAGGTATGGAGGAATTTCAGAACTTCATCGGTTCGCTCCATCAGTGGCAAGTCATTAATGACACTTCCTGTAAAGGTCAGGTAGTGGTTTGTGAGCCCACCGATGTAGATTTCCATGTTGTTGTGCGGATTCTTGCTGTAGTAATCACCACAGAGCTTTCCCTTGGCAGTGGGGATTCTGTCGACATCCACCGCAAACAGATGGTGTATGCCTTCACCACTTGGGGAGACTTCCTCATAAGTGTTCATCAGCATTCGCACTTCATTGGCAAGGGTGCTGTCTGGTCTGTTATGGTCAATGTCAATGCCACCGATACCTTTAAACAGAACCAGACCGACACCGTCAAAGCTGTGGACTTTTGCAGCTTCAAGAGCGTCTTCAAAGGTAACCCACTGCGGTTTGTACTTCTGGCTGGTTCCGGTTCTGTAGCCTTTGGTGTTGTATAAGGCTTTGGTAGGGCGACCGTTTTGTGTCACGTAGCGCCAACATACCCAGATCTTCTGCTGTTTTAATTCTTGTATTGTCATAGCCGGTCCTTTCTTAGAAATTGTCATCCGCCAGATCGTCTGCGCAGTCTTTGCAGAAAAATCCCGCATAGACAGAGTCGTTATCGCAAGTCTCAATCAGCACTTCTATCATCTCATCCAGATCGGCAAATAGTACCTGACCGCAGTTTCTACATTCCATTTGGATATCCATCGTCATCATCTCCTTCCTGCCTTTTGTCCCTGATGTGGGTTCCGGGAGGATAACATCCTTAGATCTCTCCCTTGGCGCTGGTGTTGTTGGTTTGTTGTGTGATGTCATCGGCTTTTTTCTCCTTCCCAAGCTTCGCTTTTGCTCTGTTCTCCCAGTAGTTCTTGTTGTGCTTCCTGACCTTGTCAGGGTTTTTTCTGCGCCACTCCCGGAAGTATTTCAGCTTCTCCTCCCTGATGGCCGCCTCCAGTGTCTTTTTGTCCATGAATTTTACCTCCTGATAGAAATTCTGTTTTGCTTTATTTTCTCTTGACCTAATGCGTTTCATCTGATATTGTTATTATAGCGCAGATGAAAAGAAAAAACAAGCAAACAAGAACACTAAATATAATGTTCAAGTATAACGTCATTATGGGAGAAAAAAAGATGAAAAAACACTTTTTTGGATATGAGAATCCCTTCGCAACAACATTGCGATGGATCATGAATCAACATCCGCACACCGGGGATAAAACGACACAAAAAAATCTCGCAAAAGCCATCGGAATCAGACCGCAGACCATCAGCCTATATATGGATGGTTCGACGCAACCTACTGCAGAGAGCCTTTTTAGTATCGCCCGGTATTTTGATGTCTCCACTGATTATCTATTGACGGGAGTGAGCGCAGAAAACAAGGAACTGCATAAACAGCTGGGCCTATCGGAAAGTGCGGTAAATCTTATCAAAAGAGCATATAAGGACGATCAAGTAGGATCAACCTCACCGGTCATACCAATATTGGATGACCTCTTATCTAGTGTGGATTTTTTCAAGTTCCTGGAAGACCTGTCGTTCAAGATAGAGAACCTAAAGGAGCTCGAACAGCTGGCACCGGAGGAGAAGGAAAAACGCATGCATGGACTCAATGTTCAAGGCTATTGGGAATGGGATTTGCATCAATATATTCAGGAGTTCATTCAGAATGAGATTAAAAGGATTTATGGCAATTGACCGGACAAACCAGAACGAATCGGATGCTATTAAGGGTTTGTCGCCGAGCCAACATCAGCCAATAATAGGGAGCTTATAGCATTATATAACTTGCTATGGTTCAGAGTTAGAGTTAACATCATGGTGGAAGGAGGGCTGATAAGTGGCTAGAACGATAATGAAAATCAAGACACCAACGCCAAAGACCATCATGAGAAAAAAAGTGGCGGCCTATGCCAGAGTCTCAAGCGGCAAGGATTCCATGCTGAATTCTCTCTCAGCACAGGTCAGCTACTACAGCGAGTTGATCCAACAGAATCCCAAATGGGAGTATGCGGGTGTGTATGCTGATGAGGCCATCACCGGCACCAAGATGGAGAGGGGACAGTTTCAGAAGTTGCTGGAAGAATGCAGGCATAAGAGAGTGGACATGATTATCACCAAATCCATATCGAGGTTTGCAAGAAACACACTGGCCTTGTTGGAAGTGGTAAGAGAACTGAAAGAGATCAATATTGATGTATATTTTGAAAAAGAAAATATTCATTCCATAAGCGGGGATGGTGAGCTGATGCTTTCTATCCTCGCTTCTTTTGCTCAGGCGGAAAGTCATTCAGCAAGTGAGAACTGCAAATGGCGAATCAGGAAGAGCTTTGCCGAAGGCGAGCTGGTCAACTTCAGTTTTATGTACGGGTATCACATTGATAAAAAAGATATCGCCATCAACGAAAAGGAAGCTAACATCATTAGGATGATTTTTGCAGACTATCTGGAAGGTATGGGGACGGTTGCCATAGCCAAAAAGTTAAGAGAAATGGCGGTGGATAGACCTAGAGGCGGAACCTGGACATCTGAAAGAGTTGCCGAGCTTCTCAAAAACGAAAAGCTTATCGGGGATGCGCTTTTGCAAAAAAAATATGTGATGGACCATCTGAGTAAAAAGCTGGTGAAAAACAGAGGTCAACTGCCTCAGTATTATGTGAAAAACAGCCATCCCGCCATCATCGATAAGGAGACCTTTAATAGGGTTCAAGAAAAGCTCGCTGAAAACGCTGAGCGTTTTGCGGCAAAAGAAAGGGTAGCAGACTACGGCTTAACGGGTGTTATATCGTGCGGGATGTGCGGCAAGAACTTCAACAGAAAAGCCAACCATGCTAGAGTCTATTGGGGTTGCAGCACCTATCTTCATTTTGGCAAAACGGCTTGCTCGATGGGTCAGATACCTGAAAGAATTCTCATTGAATTAATCAATGAGGTTCTTAGCCTTGATGAGTTTAGCGAGACGGATTTTAGTCGCAACATTAGCGAGATAGTTATACCAAGACCCTTTGAGATTTGGTTTGTCATGAGAGACGGTACACAGATTAGAAAACCGTGGACACATAAATCCAGAAAGGACAGCTGGGATAGGGGTGCCAGAGAAAAGGCCAGAATATTAAGCCTACAAAAATGTAAGGAGATGACTTATGCAAACAGCTAAACAAGTAAGAGTCATACCGGCAATTAAAAACAGCTTTGACCAAACTAACAACTCGTCTTTGACAAAGAAAAAGGTGGCGGCTTATGCTAGAGTGTCGACGGATTTTGATGAACAGCAGACCAGTTTTGATGCGCAAATTGATTACTACACAAAACATATACAGTCAAAACCAGAGTGGGATTTTGTAAAGGTCTATTCAGATGAGGGCATATCGGCGACAAGTACTAAACACAGGATAGGATTCAATCAGATGATTGAGGATGCACTAAATGGGAAGATTGATCTGATTGTTACCAAGTCAGTCTCAAGGTTTGCACGAAACACAGTCGATACCTTGACCACTATTAGGAAATTGAAAGATAAAAATGTCGAGGTGTTTTTCGAGAAGGAAAATATCTATTCACTCGATTCGAAAGGTGAATTAATGTTAACGATTGTTTCAAGTCTGGCACAATCTGAAAGCCATTCAATCTCTCAAAACGTGACCTGGGGCCAGCGAAAGCGGTTTGCAGATGGCAAGGTCAGCCTGCCTTACAAACAGTTTCTTGGCTACGAGAAAGGCGAGGACGGGCTGCCAAAGATAGTCGAAAAGGAAGCCAAGATCATCAGAAGGATCTACCGGCATTTTCTTGAAGGCAAGACGGCCTCAGGCATCGCCAAAATGCTGACAACAGAGAAGATCCCGACACCAGGAGGCAAAGAAAACTGGCATGCGACAACCGTTCAGAGCATTTTACGAAATGAGAAATTTAAAGGCGCGGCACTTTTGCAAAAATTTTTTACCGTTAACTTTTTGACAAAAAAGAAGAAGCTCAACGAAGGCGAAGTGCCCCAATACTACGTGGAGAACAGCCATCCGGCAATCATCGAACCGGAAACCTTCGAACTGGTCCAGGAAGAGTTTAAAAGAAGACAGAAGGCAGGCAAGTACACAAGCGCCATCAACTGCTTCGCCAGTAGAATCACCTGCGGCGACTGTGGCGGTTTTTACGGAAGAAAGGTGTGGCACTCCAACACCAAGTACGCCCAGACCATCTGGCAGTGCAACAACAAGTTTCATAAGAGACAATACTGCCTGACACCTCATCTGAAAGAAGAAGTCATCAAGAAAGCTTTTATAGAAGCCTTTAACAGTCTGATCGAAAACAAGGAAGAGATACTGTCTGACTACGACGAGCTGGTCAAAAGGATCACCGACTCCTCAAAAGAGGAAGCAGAAATGGAAGCGATAGAGGTGGAATCTCAACTGCTTCATGTCACCCTTGAAAAGCTGATCGCGGAAAACGCGAGAACACAGATGGACCAGATCGCCTATACCAAAAAATACAACGCACTGGCAGAAAAGCACAACAGCCTTCAGAAAAGACTGCAGACAGTGCTAAGCGATATCGACAGGAAAAAAGCCAAGAGAAACCTGATGAAAGCATTTCTGAAAACCCTAAGAAAACAGGACAGTCTCATCACAGCCTTTGATGAGAAACTCTGGTCGGCCACCCTTAACCATGTGGTGGTCAAAAGCCATGAAGAGCTGGTGTTTCACTTCAAAGACGGCAGAGAACTTCCATGGAGAATAGAAGATGAACGGTAGACCCATTAATATCGTAAGCCCTAAAGAAAATACAATAGAGCCTCTTAAGAAGAGCAATGACGGAGAAATAAATACAGAAAACATTAAAAACCCTTGGGAATAGCTGATTAGCTGCTCTATGGTTTTTTTGTTCTAATGTTAGTAAAAGAGATAGCTTGTTAAACCTAGCAGATAAGCAAGTTACTGACTGTAATTGGTATTAAAAACATATATTATTAATGGACAATCCTTTCAACAAATATGGTAAATTCTTAAATTATTTATGCTATAATATATTTAATGAAACCTTAAGAAATTTTGTAAGCATATGAAATTCAATGCAATCAACATGTTTCAAAGTGAGAGGATGAATACGATGCAGTTCACTGTCAGAGAAGCACTAAATCTGGAATCTTTGAAAGAGTCAAAAATTATTGCAGGTCATAAAGGATTAGACAATCCAATTAGATTTGTAAATGTAATGGAAGTTCCTGATATTTCTGATTGGATATCAGAATATGAGATGATTTTAACGACCGCATATCCATTTCGAAACGCTGATCATTGTTGGAACAAACTCATAGAGGAGTTACAAACAAAGAAACTTTCAGCATTTGCAATAAAGACCCATAGGTATATCACTCAGATACCCAACGAGTTAGTTGTGATGGGCAATCAATTAAATATTCCCATAATAGAATTACCTCCTCATACAAGATTTGATTTAATAATTAAAGACATTATGAGAGAAATTGTAAATATAGATTATGCTATTATAAAAAAGTCTGAAAGAATCCATAGGGATTTTAACAAGATTATTTTATCTGGTGGTGGATTACAAGAGATAGTAGACACACTATCTAAGCTAACAGGCTGTATGGTTGGAATACACGATAAGAATAATAATTTGTTAGCAGCAAGCTCAAATTATAAAACTATGAAAGAGATAGAATTAACCAAAAGTAAAGAAGAAAAAAGATCAATTACTATATATGAAAGGATTAGCGCACATATAAGATTAGTCTCACTTGAGAAAGAATTTGAAGAAATAGACATAAAATCACTAGAAAGAGCTCGAGACGCTGTAGCAATAGTTATGCTTAAAAAACAGGCAGAAGAAGAAGTA
Organism: Dethiosulfatibacter sp.; assembly: GCA_019084435.1. The sequence goes on along the minus strand of JAHRFV010000289.1, from coordinate 9,880 downwards.
GAAAGACGTTACAAAAATGATTTTTTAGACGATGTTGTTCAAGGGGTATTCCGTTCAAAAGAATCGTTAATAGAAAGAGGCAATTTTTTTAATATAGACCTCTCTGGTTCATATCTTCTTTTTTTGATAGAGATAGATAAACCAGACCGTATTTTTTCTACGCAATTTGAGAAAAGAAAAGTCCAGACACACAATATTTTAACAGATTTATTTAATGTTGTTTTTAACTCTTTTTTTTCTAAAGCATATGAAAGTATAATCTGGAATAGGAATAAAAATATCTTTGTACTGTATCCATTTAAAAATGAAAATATAGATAATAGTAAATCAATTAAGGATTTATCTATAAATATCGCCAATAATATTAAAAACAAAGTAGATTTACATGTCAAGGAGTTTACTATCAGTATTGGAGTAGGAAAATTTTATTCAGATGTCTTGGATATCAATAAGAGTTTCAATGAGGCCAAAGAAGCTTTGCGAATAGGAAAAACAGTATGGGGAAACAACAAGGTATACCATTATGATGATGTAGAAACATACAATATTTTAATGAGAAGCGGTTCAAATGAAGAATTGAAAATGTTTGTGGAACAAAAAATAGGCAAATTAATTGATTATGATAAAAAAAGAAATACGGAACTTGTAGCCACATTGATAGAACTATTAGATTGCAATGGAAACATCAAAACAGCTTCTAAAAAAATGTTTTTACATCCTAAGACAGTATCATATAGAAGAGATAGGATTGAGAAAATCTTAGATATATCATTAGAAAACATGGAGGAAAAATTCTCTATTTATATGGCTTTGAAGATTAAAGCATTGTTACTATAATTTCGCTTCTATCAGTTTCATAAGTTTACAAGCTAAGATTTCTTATAGAATAAGGGATCTAAGCTTGTTTTTTTAATTCGACAGTTAGAATTGTCTATTGAATCTAAAAAAACCAATTAAATTTATCCTTAATAGATAAAGAGAAAATGTTTTCCATATAGTATAATTAACCTACAAAGTGAAATTAGGTTATTAATTGTAATTAAATAAAAAGGAGGTTTATAGATGTCAGATTATGATAATCGTTTAAAACTAGTCTACGCTCCAGATGACAAACCAAGATCAACAAAAGACACTATTATCTATTCACTCCAATGGATACTCATAATGTTTTACCCCGTGGTATGGGGGTATGCGATTGTAGGCGTTGGAGTAGGATTCTCTGAAGAAGTGTTAGCTGGGTATATGGGAAGAGTCGTTTTGATGATCGGTATTTCAACACTTATTCAAGCTACACTAGGTCATAAGCTATCTATGGTATCCGGACCAAACATCATACCTTCATTGGCTATCATGTCAGCATTTGCGGTAGGAGGACAAGAATATGCTTTGCTTTCATTTAATGCCTATATCATAGCGGGAATTATTGTAGCTGTACTTGGACTATTGAATGTATTTAGTTATGTTAAAAAAGTTTGGACTCCTTTAGTGCTTGGTTCAATGATTATGATGATAGGACTGACAACAAGCTTCGTAGGAATGTCATTAATTGCTAGATTCAGTACTGGATGGCCATATTTTGCAGGAATATTTTTAGCGCTTCTAGCAGGGTATCTTTCTATTAAAGGGAAGGGGATTTTAGCTACCATTCCGGTTCTGATCACTATAGTACTTGGATACCTAATATTCATAGTAGGAGGAAAATTTGATTGGGATTTAGTTAATAGTATGCCTCTATTTGCTCTTCCACAAATCTTTCCATATGGTTTTGAAATACCTCCTATCGATTTAATTATTACAATGACAATTGTCAATATATTTGCAGCAATCAATCTCTATGGAAATGTGGAAGGCTATTCTGAAATCGTAGGAACCAAGGTGTCAGAGAAAAGACAGAAGAAATATTTCACTGTATTTGGACTCATTGAAGGTGTTGTACCTAGTATATTTGGTGTACCAAGTACAGTAGCATATGGAGAAAACCTCGGGTTTGTATTACTGACAAGAGTGGCATCAAGATTCTTTATAATTGTAGCAAGTATAGCTTTCATAATATTAAGCTTTTTCGGGAAAATGGGTGGTTTAATGGCTGCTATGCCTGATCCGGTAGCGGGTGCAGTATTACTTGGAGTAGCATCTACTCTTATTGGAATTGGAGCTCAGAACATGGTAAATAGCGAAAAATTTGAGACTAGAGAGATATTCATAGTTGGGTTTTCAATTTTCTTCGCTTTAGGTACCTCAATGCTACCTCAAGAATTCTTCGATAGTATTCCTAGATTAGTGGCAACTCTTTTGAATAATTCAGTAATATTGGTTATCATTTTAGTTATCATACTAGAACAAATAGTTTTTAAAGAAAATAAAAATGAGGAGAAAGAAAATGAAAAAAGAATTGAGGAAATATGAAGAATTTTACAATAAGGGAAGAGAAAAGTTTTTAAAGAAAGTTGAAGAAGCATATGAAGAGTTTAAAGCAACAAAAACATTCAAATTTCCAGAATGGCAATATGGGCAAGTAAAGGGAAAAATAATAAAATTGGAAGTTGAAGATTGTCCGGAATTTGGGCAAAACGCTTTTATAGAATTGGATTCTGGAAGAACAGCATTTATTGCAATTGATATGCAAACAGATTTTGCAGGAGAAAAAGGGTACGTAGATGTAATGGGATATGATTTAGCGGCAACATCTGGTCCTATTAAGCCGATAAAAAATGTTCTAGACACAATCAGAGGAACAGACATAAGAGTGGTCCATACAAGAGAAGGGCATTTGCCAGATTTATCTGACGCCCCATTTAACAAGGTTCTCAGATCCAAAATCATCGGAAAAGGGGTAGGTATTGGAGAAGTTCCAGAAGGTGGATTAGGCAAACTATTAGTTAGAGGAGAACCTAACTGGGATATAGTAGATGAGCTTTATCCAATAGAAGGCGAATATGTAGTGGATAAAGAAGGTAAAGGTGCATTTGGAATGAGCAGTATTCATCTCTTGTTAAAGAATTTGGGAGTAACCCATCTAGTAATCTCAGGTATAACTACAGATGTATGCGTGCATACAATCATGAGAGAAGCCAATGATTATGGATACTGGTGTGTTTTATTAAAAGACTGTACAGGAGCAACAGATGAAGAGAACTATAGATCTGCAATTAAATCCATTAAAATGCAAGGCGGCGTATTTGGAAATGTCTCGGACTCTGAAACATTCATTAAAGCCGTAAAGGAAGCAGGTTTGAAATAAGACATATCGTATAACCATCCATTAATGAAAAAATTCTATAATGAATAAAAAATGCTGGGATGGCTATGAATCCCAGCATTTTTCTTAAAATATGTTCATCTAATTAATTCTTAAAACAATAGTACTGGAGGTAAAATATGAATATATCTAATTTGATTGAGATAAAGAAATCAGATGCGGTTATAGCAACAATTGATGATGGTCCAAATCAGCCTAGAGTGGTGTATCGAATGGCTGGGAGTGACTGTATTCTGATAGAGTATGGAGATATTACGTTGGATTTGAATCTAAGAGTGAGAATATATTTATTGGAGGAAGCTATAAATTCAATGCAAATTGAAGGAATTATGGAGCTGACACCTGGTCTTTGCTCGGTTCTTATCCAATATGATGGATTAAAATTAAAAATGAATAGATTAATAGAAATACTCAAACTAATAGAAAAAAATCTTCCCAATCTTGAAGAAGTAGAGATACCTTCACGTAGAGTGCATTTGCCAATTGCACTACATGATAGATGGTCAGACGAAGCAGTGCAAAAGTATATGGGATCTATAAGAAAAAGCGGACCTTATCTACCAGATAATATTGAGTTTGTAGCGAAGGCTAATGGATTATCTGGAGCAGATGAAGTAATTAGGTATTTTTTGTCAACAGAATATTTGGTCATCGGTTTAGGGGATGTTTATCTGGGGGCTCCATGTGCAGTTCCGCTAGATCCAAGATATAGGATGGTTGTTCCAAAATATAATCCCGCCCGCACATGGACAGCTGAGGGAACTGTCGGTCTTGGAGGAGCATTTTTATGCATATATCCGATGGAGTCTCCCGGCGGATATCAACTGGTGGGAAGGACATTACCTATCTGGAACACTTGGCAAACCAATAAAGCCTTTAAAGAAGCACCATGGCTCTTGAGGTTTTTTGACAAAATAAAATTCGAGCAAGTAAGTGAAGATGAACTTATAGAGATTCGTGAAAAGGTTAGGTTAAACCAGTATAGTTTCAATATTGAAGAAGACACATTTAAAATTAAGGATTACAATAAGTTCCTGGATTCTATAAAAGATGAATCGGAATCATTCAGAGATAAAAGAGAAAGAGCACTTAAAAATGCCATCATAGGATATTAAATAAAGGGGTGACAAAAATGATAGAAGTTTTAAGCGGTGGTCTTTATACAACAATACAAGATTACCCAGGGAGAATAGGATATTGGCATATAGGAGTTCCGCCTTCTGGACCAATGGACTCAGTCTCTTTTAGGATTGCTAATAGACTTGTAGGCAACACAGAAAAAGAAGCTGGAATGGAAATTACTGCGATGGGGCCCACATTGAGATTTTTGCAAGATGCGGTAGTGGTTCTTACAGGAGCGAAATTGGCAAGCAACTTAGATGGAGAAGAGATCCCATGGATGAAACCATTCAAGGTAACAAAAGGTAGTAAACTAACTCTAGGGGTTGTACAAGGAGGAGGATTCAGGTCGTATTTGGCAATTAAAGGAGGCTTTGATGTACCTTTGTATTTAGGAAGCAAATCAACATTTCCGCATGGTGGATTTGGAGGACATGAAGGCAGAACTATCAAAAAGGGAGATGTTCTGAAAGTCAAAGAATTTATAGGAGAAATCAATACCTTGCGAGTTGAACAAAGTCTAAATTTCAATATGCAGACTATGTATACGAGTCAATGGGAAATAGGAGTTATAGAAGGACCTCATTCAGCACCGGATTTTTTCACAGAAGAATACTTAAAAATATTTTTTGATACCAAATGGATGGTAAACCTTAATGCTAACAGATTAGGCTATCGTTTAGATGGAGATACCCCACCTGAGTTCTCTAGAGAAGATGGTGGAGAAGGTGGTAGCCACCCATCAAACATAAATGATTATCCATACTCAGTTGGGATGATCAATGTGTCTGGTGATACACCTATTATTCTGACAGTAGATGGACCTAGTTTAGGTGGCTTCATATCTATTGCCACAGTCGTAAAAGCAGAGTTATGGAAAGTAGGTCAAGCCAAACCCCACGATACAATAAAATTCAAGAAGATTACTCTGGAAGAAGCCCTAGAACTGGAAAAATGGCAAAATGATATGATAGCTGGGATTAATCCCCAGGCAGTATAGCACTATACAATTACCTTTTTGTATAATATTTACTATCTAAATGAAGACTTCTAAACGGAGGAGAGTGATAGGGTTTGGGGATTCAGGACAATAATGAGAAATCATGCTACGAAAAACTAAGATTACGTTCTGTTTTAGGGTTTATATATACTATGCTCATAGGTTTTGGATTATATTATTTTTTGAGAAGCCTCCCGAGTTTTGGTCATTCTTTTAATTATGTTGCAGTAATTGAAAGAGCTGGTGAAGGAAATCTGTTGTACACATGTATTTGGTTGTTAATGGATTTTACACAACCGCAGTTTTATGGAGGAGTACTTCCATCAATCGGAATTATAGCTGGTGGTTTTATAGCATGGAAACTTGCAGTGAACGGTTCTAAGAATAGTGGGTTTGAAATATGCTATGGATTTCCAACAATGTGGCCTTGGGTACTTTCATCTCAAATAATATCGTTAGTTGTTGCAATATTTGTGTTAAACTCCACTAGGTATTTTGCTGATGGAGAGTTTATTTTTCTACCAACATTTATAACCGTAGCGGGAGCTCCTCCATCGCTTATGTTGATGTATGGACCGAGTTATAGAACACTCTTTGTAACTTCAATACTTGGTGGTTTAATAAGCTTTCCAATTGCATTTTGGATGATGAGAACAATTGTGCCAGTATTTGAAATACCAGGCGTTGTTGGGAATGTATTGACGATGGCTTTTACAGGCATAATAATCGGCCAGATATTAAAATCCTTGCCTTGGATTCAAAAAAAACCAATTAAAAAAGCAAGAAGCAATGAGATAAAAATATCTAAGGAAGACAAAACCATCCAAATGCAAAAACCATCATGGTTTGTTAGAAGAGTATTCGCAGATTTTTCTGAAGCCCTATTTTACGGGAATGAAATTGCTGGATTTCTCGTCGTGATTGGAATTTGTATAGAATGGTTATTCAACTCAAGAACTGGCATACATGGTAATTTATTAATACCAGCGATTGTATTATCTCAATTTATTGGGTCTGGAGTAGGAATATTGCTTTATTTTTCAAAGTATATGGAGTTGGGGTGGTACGCTACGTACGTTCCTTTAGTAAGCGTTGGACCTGCTTGTGTGATTATCTTTGGAGGTTCAATTCAAGTAGCTATTATAGCAGGTGTGCTTGGAGGAATATTAGGTGGACCTATAGCTGAATATGTCAGTAATAGATTGCCAGAGCATATTCATGGAACCGTTGGAAACGTAACTTCAATGGCTCTATCAACAACTATCGTAGCGTTAATAATGGAAGTTTTACCTTGGATATAAATGTTGTCTTGTCAAGCCATGTTGCTTGAGAAAATATGTTAATGTTTTAAAACTGTTTACTTTACAGGTACATTATACTCTCCGGTGCACCTTTTAGCGTTAATCGAATATCGCCAAATTGTATCAATCTTTGAGTGATTAGACAATCCGAAAGCCATTCAATTTCTCAAAACGTCACCTGGGGCCAGCGCAAGCGGTTTGCAGACGGCAAGGTCAGCCTGCCTTACAAACATTTTCTTGGCTACGAGAAAGGCGAGGATGGGCTGCCAAAGATAGTCGAAAAGGAAGCCAAGATCATCAGAAGGATATACAGGCATTTTCTTGAAGGCAAGACGGCTTCAGGCATCGCTAAGATGCTGACAAAAGAGAAGATTCCGACACCGGGGGGCAAAGAAAACTGGCATGCGACAACCGTTCAGAGCATTCTACGAAATGAGAAATTTAAAGGTTCTGCTTTATTGCAAAAATTTTATACCGTCAACTTTTTGACAAAAAAGAAGAAGCTAAACGAAGGCGAAGTGCCTCAATACTACGTTGAGAACAGCCATCCGGCAATCATCGAACCGGAAACATTCGAACTGGTCCAGGAAGAGTTTAAAAGAAGACAGAAGGCAGGCAAGTACACAAGCGCCATCAACTGCTTCGCCAGCCGAATCACCTGCGGCGACTGTGGCGGGTTTTACGGAAGAAAGGTGTGGCACTCAAACACCAAGTACGCCCAGACCATCTGGCAGTGCAACAACAAATTCTTAAGGAAAGCCAAGTGCACCACACCCCATCTGAAAGAAGAAGTCATCAAGAAAGCTTTTGTGGAAGCCTTTAACAGTTTAATAGATAACAAGGATGAGATACTATCTGACTACGACAAGCTGGTCAAAAGGATCACCGACTCCTCAAAAGAGGAAGCAGAAATGGAAACGATAGAAATGGATTCTCAACTGCTTCATGCCGCCCTTGAAAAGCTGATCGCGGAAAACGCGAGAACACAGATGGACCAAGCAGCCTATACCAAAAAATACAACACACTAGCAGAAAAACACAACAACCTTCAGAAAAGACTGCAGACAGTGCTAAGCGATATCGACAGAAAAAAAGCCAAGAGAAACCTGATGAAAGCCTTCCTAAAAACCCTAAGAAAACAAGACAACCTCATTACAACCTTTGATGAGAAACTCTGGTCGGCCACCCTTAACCATGTGGTGATAAAAAGCCATGAAGAACTGGTGTTTCACTTCAAAGACGGCAGAGAGCTTCCATGGAGAATAGAAGATGAACGGTAGACATATTAATATAGTAAACCCTAAAGAAAATATCATTGAGCCTTAAAAAGGAACAAAGACAGAGAAATAGAGGTAAAGTTTCTTTCCGGAACAAAAATAAATACAGAAAAACGTTAAAACCGTAGAGGATGCTTTGAGGCTGAATCTGCGGCTTTTTTTATTTTGCAGAGATGATTATTTATAAGCAATTTTCGATTTGTTATTGACAACAAAAGGGACGGTTCTTTTTGATTTTTGGAAGGATAGTATAAAGAAAGATAAAATAAATCATGCATTCCTGTTGAAATCTCAGGATAGGAGTAGTACAATGAATTGTATTGATTTAAAGGGTTACTAAATCGCGGGAAGCTAGATAGGCATTGACATAAGGTAATTGAATTGGTGAAACTCTTGTTCTTTTTGAATAAGGGTTTTTTGGTGGAAGAGAATAGCTACGTTTGATTTAAATCAAAGAGATGCTTAATAATCAGGATTGATTTCATAAATGAGATTGCGGTTAAATAAATTGTTATGGGAGGATAAATTGAAGAATGCAAGAGTTTTAGGTTTATTGCTATTGTTAGTTCTAGGGATTGGTTTGATGGTAGGGATTGGAAGTGATGATGAGGTTTATGCTTCTGAGGTTACCAATTTTCAATATTCGATTAGTAATGGAGAAGTAACTATAACTAACTATATAGGAGATGATACCATAGTTGAAATACCTGTGACTATTGAAGGATATACAGTACATCATGTAACACTGTAGAAGTAGCAAAATTAACAAATATAAATCTATGGACAAAATCAGATATAAGTGGTGATCATCAGTTTGAATTCAAAGATATTGGAAATAAAACATATATGATAAGAAGTCTAAGCAATAGTACAGAATTGTATCTTAACATCTATGGCAATACTAAGGCTGATATAAAGAGCGGATCAAATATACATCTATATAGCTATTCAACTTCAGGAATGAGCGATTTCCAGCTTAAGAAACTTGACAACGGAAACTATATAATAATGTATGACGATTTAAATTCATTGGTACTTACTGGTGATGGAACCGCAAAAGGAGCAAATGTAATTCTTAAAACCTATACTGGCTCTAATCTTCAACAGTGGAAACTGTTAGAAGTAGAATAAATTAAAAAGATGAAGGAGAGTTTACTAAAACATATTTTTAATATACAAGGAACATATGAAAAAATCATAAGTAACAGTAATAGGTGCCAGTTAATAACTTATATTATCGTCAAAAGGTTGAAAACAATCATTTATTAAGAAGGATAAAAGAATGTGAATCAAGAAGCACTCTAAACGACTTATGAAATGGTATTTTGTGAAGTTGATTTAAGATTAGCTTGGAATTATGGTCAATATAAAAATAAAGAAGCAACATTTATCAAATTACCAATGGGGATTCTCTTTAAAAAAACAAATTCGGAGGCAATAATCGATGAAAAAAATGTATAAGTGTATCATAGTATCTGCTTTATGCTTGGGACTTCTTGCTATGACAAGCTGCAGCGCACCAAAAATAGAACCAATGCAAAAAACAGAGGCAATGTTTAGAGGCAATCTAAGTAACACTGGCGTATACAATACTAAAGGAGTTCATGAATTAAGTGAACTTATTTGGAAATACAAGACGGATAGTTCTATAGTATCTTCACCGGCCATAGCGGACGGGGTGGTTTATATTGGCAGTAGGGACAGTTATCTGTATGCGATAGATAGCAATACTGGTCAGGAGAAGTGGAAATTCAAGACGGATGATATGATAGACTCTTCACCGGCCATAGCGGACGGGGTGGTTTATATTGGTAGTATGGACAGTTATCTGTATGCGATAACAAAATATAACAGAACTTGAATATTGAACTTATGGATTGAGAGGGAAATATGAGAAGTCTGAACAACAGACACGGTGGCGGTT
>JAHRFV010000207.1 GCA_019084435.1 Dethiosulfatibacter sp. | reverse complement strand
AGTTTTTGTCTTCATCATTTCGACCATAGTGAAATCGTTCTGGGCTTTTGTTGCCACAACAGATAGACTGATGTTTTTAGGGACACTAAGAAACTGAGCTCCCAGTACAGTCATAACCATAAATAAAACACCTAAATAAAAAAAGGTCTCAGATACTCCTGTTACTTCCAGCAAGTACTCTATTATTGCCTTAAATACCAAGCTTCCCAACCCAAAAGCACCTACAGCGATTCCTGTGATAAAACCTTTTTTGTCAGGAAACCATTTAATACAAGTCGTAAGGGGACAAACATATACAAAACCTACTCCTATACCGGATATAACCCCGTAGTAAAAATATAATTGAGTCGTTGTTGTCGCTGTTGAGGATAAAATCAACCCCAGACCATACATAATTCCTCCAATTGTGGCAACAATCTTCGGTCCTATACGGTCCTGTAATCGGCCGGAAAACAAAGTAATGAAAGCAAAAACAAAGACAATGATGGAAAAAGTCATAACAGTTTCGCTATTTGACCAACAAAATGTATCCATTAAAGGCTTATTAAACAAGCTCCAAGCGTAAATAGCGCCAATACAAATTTGTAATAAAACCGCGCCTAAAACAACCACCCAACGATTCGGCATTTTTTTTGACATAGACATCCCCTTTAAATGTAGTTATTACTCATATTGTATGACTAGGAAGGACGAAAAATCCTTCCTGAGTCACTTTATTCTGACCTGAAATGTATTAGTTACTTATGCTTAAAGCCTCTTTAATACAAACTGTCGCACACAGACCACAACCTTTACATCTGTTTTCATTAACTTTAACCATTTTGTCTTCTTTGATATATATAAGCACATTGGGTTCAGGGCAAGTAGATAGGCATATTTTACATCCAATGCATTTTTCTTTTGACACCTTAACTGAAACATACATACTTAATCCTCCTTAATTTATATAGCACTGGAAAAAATGAATTCTTTCACTGTTGATGCTGCCTCTTCCATCACTTTCATATTTGACTTAACAAGTTGCGTTATTTCTTTGTACTTGCTTTTCAAGACATTGTCCAACACTGCAGTTGTAGCGGATGCCACAAAATTTCCGCCATCAAATCGTTCAGTTATAGCAACCTGTATAGATCCATAAGAAACCAAATCAGTAATTCCCATAAGTCCACCCAGCATTGCCATATTAGTAGATAGTTCTGTCCCACCAATATCTGCAGCAATCTTTGTTGCAGGAACATAATAGATCTTTGCGTCTAACTGATTCAATTTATTCAACTCCTCCTGACTCAAATCCAAAGGCTCATCTGAGTTAATAAGTATTTTCCCATCTTTCTGTAGTCCCTCGAAAAAAGGCATTGTATAACATTTTCCCATAGTAATGACATGAGGATGGAAAACCATGATAATATTTGGTGATAAAATCTCTCCTCTTTCATATATTTTTTCAGAAGAAATCCGTACATAACTCTCAGCAGGAGCGAGTCTTTTTTCGGCACCAAAGAAAGGATTCACCGTGCAAAATTTTCCATCCCGGGTTGTCGCTGCTCCCAGAATATGGGCAGCTGTTACAACGCCTTGGCCTCCTAGACCTGACATCCTAATAGACATTTTATTTTTCATTATTTCTTCTCTCCTTCCAAACTCTCTAACAACTCTTTGGCACTGGGTGAAATATATTCAGTAGTTGGATAGGTTCCATCTTGTTCTCTTGTTTTAATAGTTTTAAACACCTCATCTGACTTCAGTTTATAATTGGTCGGACAAGGGGCATAGATTTGAACATAAGTAGGGCCTATCTCTCGGGCTGTTAAAACCGCTCTTCTTACTGCTTTTTCTAGCATCTTAGGCTTAGTTGGATTACAGGTAGCCACATAGGCGCATCCTGCCACTTCAGCAACATCTGTCAAGTTCACTTTTGGAAATTTTTTCCCTTTTGGAGCCATGTTGAGCACAGCTTTTTCCGCGGTCATACCACTTTCCTGCCCTCCAGTATTCGCATAGGCTTCATTATCCAACATAATGGTCGTTATATTTTCCCTTCTAAACCATGATTGCATGACCATATCTAGCCCAATATCTGCTGTTGCACCATCTCCTGCAATGACCACCACATCTTTGTTTTCATCTGGAAATCTAAGCTTTAAGGCTCTTTTAAGACCTGTGGCTACAGCATTCTGATTACCAAATACGGAATGGATATTATGTAGTGCTACTTGTGAAAATGCCAGCGCACTGCATCCAGTAGATCCAACAATAATAGTGTTCTCAGGGTTAGGAAGAGATGTTAGAATCAAGCGCATGGAAAGAGCAAGTCCACATCCAGCACATAAAGGATGCTCCTCAATTAATTCCTTGAAAGATCCTAAATCAGAAACTCCGAATCTTTTTTCAAAAGAACCTTGTTCCACCAAATCCTTATATTCTTGAGGCATCACATCCTCGAAACATGGAGATATCTTTATCAATCCCTTATTCATTATAAACACCTCCTAATTTCATCCAGAATTAACTCGACAGGCATGGTCATTCCCCCAAAGACTCTTGGTCCACCAATCACCTTATCTGAATCGTTCACTACTGACTTAACCTCTCTAGCTAGCCATCCCACTCGATTAAACTCCGGCACAATGACAGCCTTGGCATGTTTGGTTAGGGCTTTGATTTCTTTGACTGGAAACGGTCTAATGCTTTTCAATTTAACCAGTCCTACGTTGACTCCCTGATCCCGAGCAATTGCAATGGCTTCTCTGCTTTGAGACACTGCTGTGCCTGAAGCCACAATCAGTATGTCTGCTTCTTCGTTTTCTGTCTCGACTAGACCATTGAGATAGTGAGCAATATACTTGCGGGCTCTTTCCCCTGCTGCTAAAACTTCCTGTTGCCATGAAGCATGAGCAGCATAGCTGATAAAATTGCTCTTCATCACAAAGGGATCTCTCATTTGCCTCACAGGAGCATTTTCCATATCCATTACCGGAACTGGCGATTTATATGGGTTGTAACCGGGAAGCTTAATATCCTCTGGTGCTACCTCGATGGTTTCCCTGGTGTGTGTGACAAAGAAACCATCCGCGTAGACACCGATAGGGATATGGACATCTGTTTGCTCAGCTATGACAAATGCTTTCAAAATCATATCATATAAATCCTGTGCGTCTTCCGCATGAAGCATCAACATGCCTGTATCCAACATAAATGACATCTCAATCGTGTCAGGTTGAATGGTCAAAGGTGAATTGATCCCTCTGGTTAAAAAAGCACAAACAACTGGCAGTCTGGCTCCCGCCCAAGTCGGAAACATTTCAAAAGCTCTTAAGGTACCAGGTCCACCTGTGGCAGTGAACACTCTAACGCCAGCCATGGCAGCACCCGTCACTTCTGACATGACAGCAAACTCATTTTCCCCACGAAAGTATTCCTTCAAATAACCTTCCGCAAATAAATCTCCAACCAAATGCATACTTTCTGACTGAGGTGTGATAGGGTAGGAAATAGCCATATCCACATTAGCTCTTTTAATCGCTTCCTTTACCGCCTCGCTCCCAGTAATAAATCTTTTCTCTCTTTCGGCTTCAAAAAACAAATGCTTAGGTTCTGCAATCCTTTGATCTATCACTTCAATCCCTCCCGTGTTGACTTAATAATCTCGTTCAGTTTTTTTAACTTATCCAAATTGACATCTCTTAAGGAAATCATCGCATCCTCATGCCCTGCTTCACCGCAGATAGCAATAGTATAACAATCCGTACCTCCTCTAATAATCTTCAATGCCACATTCGCATAATGGCAATGGACCCCTACAAAAACGCAAACATCAATTTTATTATGATGAATGGTCAAGTTAGGATGATTCGGATTGATTTCCACTTCGGGATTAATCATAGGATATTTCGGTCGATAATCCGGCATGGGTATAACTCTCGCACTTGATGATTGAACAATGTCGTGGACTGCATTGGCTTTCTCCAAGACGCTTTCGTTCCAAGCCCATAAAATATTAGGACCTGGAAAAAATACTGGATTCTTTGCGTTCACTAGCTTTTCAGCAATTCTTTTCATTGCCGCCTCTTCCGAGACAATCCTTCCCTCAACAAGAGACTCTCCTTTTTCAGGAAGCATTACCCCCATGGAAGCCGCTGCTGGTGGTAAATAACCCTCTGGTCCCGCTAGAACCCGATAATATTGACTAAACATTCATCCTTCCTCCCTATTAATTGATAAATTAACAACGGTGATTATTAAATATCCTTGATCTTCATTTTTTTATCAAAGTGATATTTTTATAATTATAAGTATACTCATTTATATTTGCAAGTATTTTATTTAAATTTTATGCATAATCCTAGAAAGTTTTTCATGAATACGTTTCCTGTCCGTCTCACTTAAACACTTTTCAAAGAACGTTTTATTCGATTTAAAATTATTTTTATTTTGATTTTCTTTTTTTAATATCTTATCTGCACTATTTTCTTATTTTAGATATGCAATCGTTTTCACTCATGGCTATTCATTCTCTTGCTGTACATGTCTCATCTGATCTATAATATGTATACTTATGCTTATAGTAATTAAATATTGCGCATCAATAATTTTTGGAAAGTTTTTTTCTGTATTTTTATACATTTCATATTGCTATTGATTGTCTTTTTTTGTATGAATTTAAGTACAATCCAGTATTATTATTTTGTTATGACTGTTTCAGATTTCTAAAAAGAATAATGGCTGAAAATAACATAAATTGCGATTGCTAAGTGTTAAGCACAACAATAAAGGGCTGACTGATCTAAATGGATCTCATTCCACAACCCGAAAAAGAGTGTGCGTCACTTCGGTGCATATCATATGATTGTGTTGTATAAAAATGGTGTTGTAATCAAATAGTGACCAATCTGCTATTGCTTTATTTAAATAATAGAATAAATTGGAAATAAAGATGAAAACCACGTAAAAAATTAAACCTTTGAAAGTTTATGCTTCAATTGATAAACACATTTGTTACCTATAAAGAACTCCTGTCAGAAAAATATGCTTATCAGAAAACAATCATTTAAACATGTCAAACCTTGACTTCTGATGCAAACAATGCTTATTGAGTCATATTTCGCTATAAAAGCAGTTTAATACACAGAAGGATGTTGTTGAAACGTTGGCATTATACATGCTAAAACAATTTAACGATTCTGAACAAATACTTTGAAGCAAGGAGTCGGCTTCTGTTGAATTATAATATATCTAATAAAATGGACAGCAAAAAGTTTAGAAACCCTTATTGTGGACACGTCAAAATAGCAGACCCTTGTTTGTGGACACTTGTTGGTATAAACTGAAAATATGCATTTTACGAAGGGGATACATATGAATAGAAAAACATTTACACCAGATGAATTATTGCAGATACGGAAAATCATTATGTCAAGAGTGCTACATCAAATTCAATTCGTTTCACAGTTGCTTTTAAAGAGAAGTTTTGGGAGCAGTATGAAAAAGGTATTGTACCTGCAAGCATTATTGAGAACATGGGATTAGATCCAGATGTCCTTGGATCATCTCGAATTCTTGGAATAGTCAGACACATAAAAGAGCAGATACAAAGCGAAAAGGGACTGCGAGATATCTACCAAAGACCATTGGTGGTTGAGAAACCCCAGAAATCAATGTATCCATCCCAAACTGTATTACACATGCAACTATAATGCACCCTATAAAATGGACAGTGAAAAGTTTAGAAACCCTTATTGTGGACACGTCAAAATTCTTTTTCATTTGATGAATCAAGTAGGGGGAAATTTCTTCCCCCTCTCACACCGCCGTACGTGCCGTTCGGCATACGGCGGTTCAATTCAAATAGTAATCCATACAACTAATGAGTCCTCGCCTTGCGAGGATTTCTTTTGATATGCGGCGAAGACCTGTGGTCTTCGCCACTGCTTGGTAATGATCATAGAAACCAACTGTCTTACTCGCCATCCACTCAGGTACGCCAAGTTTTCTTAGTCCCCACATTCTCTTCTGTCTGGTTTTCCACTGCTTCCAAATGACGATTCGCAGTCTTGTTCTCAAGTGCTCATCGATGCGTTGCATATTCTTCTTCATTTTTCCGATTCGGAAGTAGTTTATCCAGCCCCTGATGACCCAGTTAAGTCTCTTGATTCTTTCATCCATGCTGATTGACCATGAGCGTTTCGTGAGATTTTTGAGCTTTCTCTCGAATTTCTTTACGGAGTCCTGATGAGGTCTTGCCTCCCACTTTCCTCCCATATTCACAAAACCGAATCCTAAATATCTTAGTCTTGATGGTTTCGTGGTTCTTGTCTTTTCTGTATTGACCTTTAATCCGAGTTTGCTCTCAATCCACTTTGTTATGGTATTCATAACTCTGTTGGCAGCTGCACTGCTTCCTACTGCTATGATGCAGTCGTCAGCATATCTCACAAAGTGCAGTCCCCTCGCTTCAAGTTCCTTGTCCAGTTCATTGAGCATGATGTTACTGAGTATTGGTGAGAGGTTTCCCCCTTGTGGTGTTCCTTGGTTGGTTTCTTCATACTTTCCGTTGACCATT
>JAHRFV010000149.1 GCA_019084435.1 Dethiosulfatibacter sp. | reverse complement strand
TTATGCCAAACTCATTAAAGTGTAGTATACTATTGTACATAAAAAGAAAGCTCCTTCTGTTAGATTTTGTTAGCAAACTTATCATAACACGAAAGAGACTTTCTTTTTATATTTTTTTCCTACAATAACTTTACGCTAAGAAGACAGGCTATAGAATAATACTGAAAACTGTAGCTGACACGACCAATATCAGAATCAAAATAGGAGCATAAAATCGATACTCTTTATACAGATCCAGGGTTGAAACGCCCATTATCTGAACTGTAAAAGCCTGACAAAGATGAAGAGGTGAAAAAAAATATCCTAAAAAAGCACACCCTGTGGCAATATAAACATAAATGTGCACCATCTCATAAGACACGTTCAATTGAGCTATGAGTGGGAGTGTAATAGCTAATGCGGCTACCTTGTAGCCTGTCATAAATCCAAAAAAAGTTGATGTGATTAGAAGTATAAACATTGTAGTAAAGAAGTTATCGCTTGCCTGGAATATGTTATTGAATATCTCAAGCATATCTGACATTTTCATGATTGTGCTTTGCATAATTAGCACTGAAGTGACTGTTATAACAATCTTATAATTGATTGACCTCACCATTGTTTTCAAGAAATCCTTCTTATCCCCTAAAAGATACACTATCAAAAGGCTTGCAAACATGGACAGATAAAAAGGAATACCCGTAATACCGGTTATAATCACACAAACATAGATAGGTGATATGTAGATAAACAACTTTAGAACGTTCTTCAAGGTTCTTTCCTTTGCCTCCACCTTTTCAAGCTTGATATCCTTCAAGAACATCAAGTATCCTGCTATTACAATACCCGCTACAAATACAGAATTCAACAGAATCAAAAAAGGTATGCTAAAATTCGGAAGTATGGTGGGTACAATTATAATCGACGTTGAAAAAGGCAGGATAAACATCGCAAGATGTCTGAATACTAAGTTTATGGCCGCTCTTCTTGGGGGTGACAATTCTATTTCCTCACCTATGCGATTGACAAACGGAGCAGACAATATTGCACCCCCAGGTATCGTTAGAAATCCTACCATTGCAGGAATGATTGTGATGATATTGCGTTTACTGCCGATTACCTTCTGCATAGTGTCCACTATGACATCAAGTATGCCATAGTGTTTCATGACGCCTCCTAGGATACTGACCATTGTGACTATAAGGATAGTATTCTGTGAAGAGCGACTCTTAAAAACTCCCGTGATAGCATCGAAAAAGGAATCCATTCCAATACCAGATACTACTCCCAACACGATAGCCGTTGTTAATATGGCATAACCCAATTTAACCTTGAATTTAATCAGAATCGGTATAATCATAAATGTCAGAACTGCTATTATCAACTGATACATACTATATTCCTCTCATATGCAAAATGTATCAGATGCCCAGCAGATTTGCCAGATATCTGAATATTACTGTGAAAAATCCCGCTTTTTCAACCTCTTCACTGACCTGGATTGGAATTTCCTTAATAATTTCATTGTTTAAGTAAACATTCATCTTTCCGACAACAGCACCTTTTTCCAGAGGTGCTCTGATTTTTTCCTGGTATTCGATAACAGTCCTCAATGTGGTACCATTTTTTAGTAGCTTATAATAATCCTCACCGGCAATAACAGGTACATTTAATTCAAGAGCATTGGATATCAATATCTCATCCACCAGTTCTTCAGCGTTTACAACTTTTTCGATAAAATAGTTGTAGTATCCGTATTCCAGAAGCTCTTTAGATTTAGCAATCCTGTCATCATGGCTTTGGGCACCCATCAGAACAGCTATCACCCGTCTATCTTTATTGCTGTCTTCCAAATCCTTATAAGGTAGGGTTGAGACAAGACACAGTCCAGCTTTATCGGTATACCCTGTTTTCAATCCATCAACACCCTCCATCTCGTTTAAAAGGGGATTGGTGGCAAATCTTTTGAAATTTCTTTCAGGCATAACAAATTCCTTTTGAATAGTTATATCTGTAACATCCGGATACTTGTTCAACAAATAGGCTGACAACTTGAACAGGTCTTTGGCTGACATAAAGTTTTGGTCTGTTTCATCATCATCCAAAGGCATTCCACTTGGATTGATAAAACTAGCTGTCGTAATGCCTAATTGAGTCGCTTTACTATGCATAGACTGTATGAATTCTTCCTCAGTCCCGGCAATGTGTTCAGCTATAGCAACAGCTGCGTCATTTCCAGATGCGATCATGATGGCATTCATCAGGGTCTCAAGTACATACTCTTCTCCCTCTGCTAGTCCTAGAGCACTTCCCTCAGTAGTGGCAGCATTTTTTGAGACTGTAACCACATCATCAAAAGATGCTCTACCTTCTTCAATCGCCTCTCTGGCAAGCAGATAGGTCATTATTTTTGTCACACTGGCTATTTCAACAGTTTCATCTCCATTAAACTGATAGAATACCTCGCCAGTAGCAGCATCTCCTACCACAGCAGCTCTAATGTCACTGCTAACATCCATGGTTGCGAAACCGTTAATAGATGTCAGCAGTATGGCTATAACTAATAATAGTGTTATTTTCCCTAATTTTTTATTAGAATTCAATTTTCTCCAATCCTCCAAAATATGGCCTTAACACATCTGGCAATGTAACGGTACCATCTGCGTTCTGGTAGTTTTCAAGCAAAGCTGCAAAGGTTCTTCCTACTGCTAAACCTGAACCGTTTAA
>JAHRFV010000233.1 GCA_019084435.1 Dethiosulfatibacter sp. | reverse complement strand
TTATGCCAAACTCATTAAAGTGTAGTATACTATTGTACATAAAAAGAAAGCTCCTTCTGTTAGATTTTGTTAGCAAACTTATCATAACACGAAAGAGACTTTCTTTTTATATTTTTTTCCTACAATAACTTTACGCTAAGATTGAGTATAAGTCAATAGCACCTATCAGTATTTTGAGGGGAATTCTATATGTTTTAATATTGTTTCCACAATTCTTTCAAATCCTTCTTTATCCTCAATATCAAATCTTTTGTATTGAGGGCTATCAATATCGAGTACCCCAAGAATTCTATCGTCCAATACGATGGGCACTACCAATTCAGAATTTGAAGCGCTATCGCAGGCAATATGACCAGAGAATGCGTGAACATCCTCAACTACTATAGATTCACGTCTTTCTGCTGAAGTCCCGCAGACACCCTCTCCAAGGTTAATTCTTGTGCAAGCTAGTTTTCCTTGAAATGGTCCTAAAACAAGCTGCCCCTCTTTAATAAGATAGAAACCTACCCAGTTGATATCCTTCATCACATCCCAAATCAAAGCAGTGGTATTGCATAGATTCGCCAACCAATCTGACTCGTCCTTTAGGATTGCAGCAATACTTCTGTCTAAAAACTCATAAAGCTCTGATTTTGTTTTAAACGCCATTTTTTTTATTTCTATCATTTCCTATCTCCAGTTCTTTTCTTAATTGCTGTATAGATTTTGTAGTGACATTGCATTTATCGATATCTAGCATTTTTATAGCTCTATTGATGTCCTCTTCTTTATTGACTTCTATTTCCATGTATGGAAAAGGATAAGTGTCATTGTCCCAGATATCAATTTCAAATAGTATCCCATCAAACTCATATGAAGTTCGGTGTTTTTTGCCAGTATGCTTCAGTTCGTAGCCTAAGCCAAATAATATCTGCACCATCTTTTCATCATCCGTCAGTTCCATGTTATATTCAGTATTTTCTCGGACACCATCGGTTGTAATGTTTTTTTTCAATGTGAAGGTTTTCTCTTGACGATTATTCAAAGTGTCTTCAGTTACCCTGATTCTGGCGTAGCCATTTGAGCTATTGTCCAAATAAAAATCCTTTGTGTCAAATATCATGTTGATTTGTTTCTCATCCTTTACTTTGACAGCTCCTAGGGCAAGTAATTTGTTTTTCATCACTTCAGGTTCAATATTCAATATCTTAACTTCAATTTCTTTCATCATTATATTTCAACAATCTCCTTTAACTTAAAATTCACATAATCAGCAGCTACACAAATAAACCTGGTTTTCTCCACCAGACCTTCCTTGACGTTTCTATGCCCGTCTTTCCCATGGAGATGTCCATAGAGGCATATATCTATGTTTTGTTTGCATATCAATTCTCCAAATACGTTCAATTCACCTTTGGAATCAAAAGGCGAAAAATGAAGCATTGCAATTTTAAGTTTGGAATCATATGAAATCTCAGACTTAAATGAATTATTCATTCGAATGAGCTCTCTCTTAACAATTTTATTATCTTCCACCCTAAAATCATCTCCGTCTTGAGTCAACCATCCTCTAGTCCCATAAACTACAAAATCGTCGCTCTGAAAGCAGTTATTGTGAAGAAAGAAAATGGAGTCAAATTCATATGCCTTCATTTTCGTTAATGATGTCCACCAGTAATCATGGTTTCCTTTACTGATCACTTTTCTGCCCGGAAGATGGTCTATTGTCCTTAAATCTAATTCAGCCTCTTTCAAGGATATTGCCCAAGAAATATCTCCAGGCATAAGTACTATATCATTCTGATTAACCTTTTGATGCCAATCTTCAAATATTCTCAAATCATGATTTTCCCAATTTTTGCCAAATACATCCATCGGTTTTTCTTTTTTTGAATCTAAATGAAGGTCGGATATTCCAAATATCTTCATCCATTCACCTATGATAAGGCCACGTAATTGAATTCAGATTCCATGTTCCTTAACATATCTCCTTCCCTTCTATGGCAAGAAAACAATAGTACTTGCCGATTCATTCCAATATCTTTTAAAATTTTCAATGCATTGAGCAGTCTTCCATCATCATATTGAGTGAAGCAATCATCGAGTATTATCGGAGATGACTTATCCTTGGATATTATATCGATTAGAGCAATCCGGACTGCGAAAAATAACTGATCAATGGTTCCTGCACTCAAATTGTCGATATCTACCGGCATATCGTTGTATTCGTCAAAAATACTCAAATGGAGGTCGTCTGAAATTAAAACTTGTTTATATTTCCCATTTGTTATGGTGTTCATGTAGTAATTTATTTTTCTGTTTAACTTCGGGAGAAATTCTTCTTGAATAATTGCGGATAATCCCGAAATATTATTGTTTGTTTCTTCTATCAGTTGCTTATTATATGCCAATTGTTCTTTTGATTGGGTATAATATTCAAGCTCCTCTAAAATTTCAACAAGTACTCTTGCCTGATCGCGTTCATCTGATAAATTCTTCATCAGCTTTTCGCATCTTTCTTCCATCTCTGTTATTTCTTCAAGAATAGCGTCCCTCTTGATATAAACTTGATTTTTATCGTCGAATGGCAGCTCCTGAAGGATTTTACCAGAACGATCAATTCTTTCACGTAGCTCTTCCATAGTGTAGTTCCCTAACAAAGCAGTCAGTTCTATACTTCTATCTTTTCTTTCTACAATTTTACCTTGCAACTCTTTTTGTTCCCTGATCTGATGTTTCAACTCTTCAATGGAGGCAACATTATTATTATTGAGAATCGCTTCAATCAGGCTGAAGTGATTTTCTCTTTCTCTAGTTGTTTCTTCAAGTTCATTCTTAAGATCTTCAAAATTTTGTTCAAAAGAGTTTAATCGGTTGAATTTTATGTTGGATTCAAGTATTTTATCAGTTACGTCTTGAATGATATCATCATTTAAGTCCTCATAACCAAATGGCTTGACGATTTGAAGTAGGTTAGCTTCCTTATCATCATATTTTCTTTTTACAAAATTATACTCCTCTTCCAATGCCTCAAGTGTTTTTTTTCGTTCTTCAACATTATGTATCTCGTTCAAAGAGATATTATATTTTGACCTTAACTCGTTAAAATTACTGCAATCTGTGTCAATAATCAACTGATTGTTTTCCTCAACCAAGTAACTTAGCAGATCCTTGCTATTTGCTTTTTCCTCTATCGCTATGTGCATTTCCAACTTTAATGATTTAATCAGATTGGTACTTCGTGTTGTGTTTTTAACAATGAGAACCGGTATAATCATACTTGCTAGAAAAGCATAGATCATATTATCATTATAATAATTTGCAGCCCAATAAGTGCCCGCGGCAATGGCCAAAGCCAGAAAAACCGCAAGAATCAAATTGATATTCTTATTTCTCTTTTCTTTTTTGAGCTTTTGGGTCATTACGGTTATGATGTCACTATCCATCATGCCTTTTAAATATCTAATCTCCCTGATATTATCACTGAATTTTTCAAATGATTCAAGGATTTTACCGTGATTGTTTTTCTCAAATACATTAATTTCCTGTTGAATTGTTTGAATTCTGGACCCAAGTCTGTCTAGAGCATCTTTGTCATTTTGATACATTTCATAGCTGGTTTCCATCTTTCTATAGTCATCTGAATCGAAATTGATTATATAACTACTCTTGATATCATCCACTTCTCTATTTAAATCTGCCATTTGTGTTTCAAGATCATTCTCAAGTTCTTCCAATTGTTCTATTCTAGATATAGTTTTGATTAGTCTTTCATATTCTTCCATTGTTATTTCAAGAATGGATTTTGAGTTGCCAATTTCAGCATTTAAAGCATCTATGTCCTTTTGTAATTGAACAGCTTGATCATAAGTTAGCGTCAATTTTTCATTTTCCAATTCATCTACAATCTCATTGATTATAGAAAGCTCTTCTTTCCTGTAATCCAACTGTTTTTTATAGACATCAATTAAAATCAGCTTTCTATCAAACCTCAGATTCAGTTCATATCTTTTGTCTCTCTCCGCATTTAAATCATCAATTTTGCGACTGACAAGTCCCAGATGACTTGTGATATCATCTGCGCTGCCTAATTCATTACTCATTTTCTTCAGCTCATCAAAAGCCTCCGCCATCTTGATGGTTTCGTCTCTTGATTTTGCTAGATTTTCTATTTTTTCCTTTATGTCAGCGAGCAACTCATCGTCTGTTTTGCTACCAAGTTGATTGATACTGAAACTATTTTTGAACACCCTTCTATTTACGCCAAATATGGTCTTACCCGGTTCTATCATGCCTGATTTTTTATTTCTCGAGAATAAGTCCTGAATATCTTCTTCTGTCTCGAAATCCTCAACAGAAACTGTTTTATTCTTAAAATCTCTTGTCAAGGACACCTTGCCTTCATTTGTTGTGTAGATTATCTGGCCTGCAAAGGACTCCCCCGACCAAGGTTTATATTTGCTTGTATCTGACAATCCATAAAACATCCCTTCAATAAATCTATGAATTGTGCTTTTGCCAGCTTCATTGTGGCCGAAAATTACATTTATTCCCTTGTCTAATTTGATTGACATATCTTTAAATTTTCCAAAATCGAGCAGTCTGATTTCATTAATTATCATCTGTCATTCTCCTTTTCCTTTAACAAAACACTTAATCCCAGCAACAAGGATTTCTGTCTGTCCAGATTTTCTACTCCGGAAGCCTTGAATTGTTTGAAATACTGACCAATAATGTTATCACTATTTTCATCTATCCAATAATCATAATCTATTTGATAAAGATAATCGTCAACAAACTCAATATACTGGAAAAAACTAGAAGCCTCTGATTTTAATCTGTTCATATCAATTGTCATATCCACTCTGCCTGTCAAGACAATCCTATAATAATCCTTTGAGGCCGATATATAATCCCCCGAGAATTTTATTATATCCAATATTTTTTCATAGCTAAAATCCTGTTGTAAAAATATTTCTTTTGTAATAAATCTGCTCTTAGCGGTAGGTACAAAAACCTTTTCCAAGTTATCTTTGTCCAACTTGCAATATACTATGCCGTGTTGTCCCTTTTCCGAAAAATCAAGGGGTTCCGGAGTACCGGGATAAATGACCCTCTCTGAATACTCTGTGTACTGATGTACATGTCCTAAAGCCACATAATCAAACAGATTCTCAACTCTCTTTATATCAATTCTTACATCCGCGATATCATTGTCAAAGATATCGCCATGTGCAAGCAATATATTTATATTGGAAGGATCAACTTCTATGTCATATAGGCATGTCCTTTCGGTCTGCTTCTTTTTTGTATCCAATCCGACAGAAAAAACACAAAGATTCTTATCTGCAAAACTGATCTTTTTAATGCGATCAGTCGTATCAACAATATTAACGTTGTCTGACCAGTCAATAAATTTGTAAAGCGAGTAACTCGTATATGGGTCTCTATTTCCTGTCGTAATGATGATTTCAGTGTTTTTGGCTTCTGAAAACTTAGATGATAATCTCTTCATATCATCTAATGTGCAATGCTTGGCATCAACCAAATCTCCAGCTATCAGTAAGAACTCAACATTATTTCTGATACATACCTCAATAATCTTGTCAAAGGTTTCCCAGATTTCTCTTCTTCTCTTTTTCCCTTCACTACTATTGAAATTAACATTAAATTTCTTGCCGATGTGTATATCTGCGGTATGTATAAATGAAATATTCATCTTAACCTCCAGCCAATCTTTAATTCATTTTTATACTCATTGTTTATTATATTATAATATTGTAATAAAAAAAAGTACCTAATGGTTATTATTTGTCCATTTCCAAGAACCCTGTTGATCACCACAGACCCCATAGCTTACCTGTCATAACGATTACCGTGATTGTCAAAACAAATCTAATGGGTCGTTCTCCTGTTCTTACTGCAAAATGACTCCCGAGAAATGCACCCGTTCCATTTCCCAATGCCAAAACAATACCAATCCCCCATTCCACACCTGTGTTTGTAATAAAAAGAAGGAGTGATACTGCTGTATAAAAAACAACAATCATCGTTTTAAGAGCATTTATTTTGATTAGATCCATACCTGTAAGCAGAGCTAATGACACTATCATGAAAAAGCCTACCCCTATCTGGATAAAGCCCCCATAGACACCTATAAAAAAGAAAGCAACCATGGCAATTAGTTTTCTTGTCCCTTCCAGCTTTAATATCTCCAAATCTTTAAGGAATTTCTTCTCAGGTCTTATAATAATCAGCATTAAGACTACCAGCATAATGATGCCCAGTACCTTATTAAAAATTTCGTCAGAAATATTAACAGCTATCAAAGTTCCGACCACCGACCCTAGAACGGCTGGAAAAGCAAGGATCAAAGCCATTTGAGGGAAAAAATATCCTTTGCTTCTAAATGTAAGGGTCCCAGATAATGCTTCAACCAATACTGCAATTCTGTTGGTGCCATTTGCAATAACAGGTGGCAATCCCATAAAAATTAGGACAGGTACCGTTATCATTGATCCACCACCACCCATAATATTTAAAAACCCTGCTGCCACACCCGAAAAATACACAATTATATAAGTCATTACTATCTCCAGTAAAAAAAAGCATCTAACGTTAGTTCATTAGATGCTTGGATTTTGTTTTTCGATTACTTGTTGTAAGCTTTCAGTCCTTCCTTAATAACATTCATCGCTTTTATCAAGTCTTCCTCTTTCAATACGTATGAGATTCTGACTTCATCTCTTCCCATACCCTTTGTCGCATAGAATCCCTCTGCGGGAGCAACCATAACAGTTTCACCATCAACATCAAAATCGGTCAGCAACCATCTAGCAAAGGTTTCAGCATTGTCTACGGGGAGTTTTGCTGTGATATAAAACGCGCCTTTTGGCATTTTACACAGTACACCCTCCATATTTTGGAGTGCGTTGAAGACTGTTTTTCTTCTCTTATCATACTCTTCAAAAGCTGCCTTCATATAGTCTTTAGATACTTCCACCAACTTGGCGGCCCCTATCTGCTCCAGAGTAGCAACACACAATCTGCTTTGACATAATTTCATAATCTCTTTCGTGATTGTTTTATTCTTTGTGGCGACGCATCCTATTCTTGCACCACAGGCACTATATCTCTTGGAAATGCTATCTGTGATAATTACACGATCCTCAATCTCTTTCAGCTGTCCAAAACTTACAAATTCCAATCCATCATAAACAAATTCTCTGTAAACCTCATCAGCAATTATGTACAAATCATGCTTAATGGCCAGGTCCTTTATTCTGTTGATCTCGTCCTTAGTATAAACCTTGCCGGTTGGATTCCCTGGATTGGATAATAATATGGCTTTAGTCCTATTTGTAATCAAGGCTTCCATCACTTTTAAATCAGGCAGGTCAAAACCATTTTCAGCTGTGGTTGTAATTGGAACAACTTTAACACCAGCAGTTGAGCTAAAACCATTGTAGTTCGTATAGAAAGGTTCTGGAATCAACACCTCATCACCGCTATCACAAGTGGCAATCAACGAGAAGAGAATTGCTTCGCTGCCCCCATTGGTTATCAGTATGTCATCCTTTTCATAATACATTCCGTATCCATGGTAATATTGAATGAAACTATCAATGAGCTCTGGTATGCCTTCTGAAAAGACATAAGCAAGAACACCGGGATTAAAATCTTTGATTGCCTGAAAAAACTCATCGGGTGTTTTGATATCAGGTTGTCCGATATTTAGATGATATACCTTTTTCCCTTTTTTCTTTGCCGCAACAGACAACGGCACCAGCTTCCTTATAGGTGATTCCTGCATAGCTTCAATTCTTTTAGATACTAACATGAAAATACCTCCTCATTCATTAAGTCGAGTCTATCATATATTGCTTATAGCTACCATTCTCAATGAAGGTTTTTTGTTAATTATTTGTAATATAATGTATCCAGCCCTCTGGTGCTTCAACATCTCCAAATTGTATTCCGACTAATGTATCATAAAGTTTTTTTGTGATTGGTCCCACTTCGGTCTCTGAATGGAAGACATGTTTATTGCCTTTATGCATAATGGCACCAATAGGTGTAATAACCGCAGCTGTACCGCATGCGCCTGCTTCCTTAAATTCATCCAGATGATCTATATGAACATCTCGTTCTGCAGATTTTAATCCCAGATAATTCTCTGCCAAGTATAAAAGTGAATACTTGGTGATACTCGGTAGAATTGAAGGTGATTCAGGTGTGACAAATACATCGTCATTAGTGACGCCAAAGAAATTAGCGGCTCCAACTTCCTCAATTTTTGTATGAGTAGCAGCGTCCAGATAGATACAATCGGCATAGCCAGCCTCAGCAGCCTCCTGATGAGGATGCATGCTTGCGGCGTAGTTTCCTCCTACTTTAGCGGCTCCTGTTCCCATAGGAGCGGCTCTGTCGTACTCAGTGGTCATGAAATTCACCGGGCTGAGTCCACCTTTGAAATAGGTTCCTACCGGCAGGCAGAATACACGAAAGATATACTCAGGTGCTGGTTTTACACCAACGGTATTACCTGTGCCAATTATAAATGGTCTGATATAAAGGGTAGCCCCGGATCCATATGGAGGCACATAATGCTCATTCGCCCTTACCACCTGCTCACAGGCATCAATAAATTTTTCCACAGATACTTCCGGCATAAGGATTTTGCGGCAGCTTTTTTGCATCCTTTTAGCGTTTTGATCGGGTCTGAACAATTGAATCTTGCCATCTTTTGTTCTATATGCTTTTAGTCCTTCAAAGCACTGTTGTCCATAATGCAATGCAGTTGAAGCCTCGCTGATAGACAGCATATTGTCCTCTACCAGTTTTCCCTCATGACATTGAGCATCTTTCGAGACGGAATTGAAACTCAGTTAGGCGAAGGATTTAGATTTAAGGTTCAGGACTACTAATTGAACCAGAAGGAAGTGAAACGTTTATAAATTCACCTCTTAT
>JAHRFV010000262.1 GCA_019084435.1 Dethiosulfatibacter sp. | reverse complement strand
CTCAGAGAAATATATCTGACCGGTATGGAAATTGCTGTAAAAAAATCCCATCCATGGACAGTGATGGGTGCTTATAATCGACTAAATGGCACTTTTTGTTGTGAGAACAAAACTATACTTACAGAGATACTCAGAGGTGAGTGGGGTTTTAAAGGTGTTGTCGTTACAGATTGGGGAGCTTGTAATGACAGAGTATTGGGCATGCATTCGGGTCTTGATTTGGAAATGCCTTCATCTAGAGGCATAAATGATAAAAAACTCATTTCAGCTGTCAAGAAAGGAAGGTTGAGTACAAAAACTCTTGACGAATCTGTTGAAAGACTTGTGGATTTGATAATGAGAGCCAAGGATAAGAAACTCTTCAACTATAAATATGATATGGACATGCACCACCAAATTGCTAGAAAAGCAGCTTCACAATCCATTGTGTTATTAAAAAATGCCAATGCTATTTTACCATTAGATGATAAATGTAAAATAGCAGTTATAGGCGAGTTTGCAAAAGTACCGAGATATCAAGGTGCTGGCAGTTCTCTGATCAATCCAATTCGACTGGAGAATGTGCATGATGAGATGATGAACAGGATGATAGATTTTAGCTATGCTAAGGGCTATGATATAAATGATGAAACATTAAATATTGATTTGATTGATGAGGCATGCGATATCGCAAATTCTGCGGATGTAGTTATTATAATGGCTGGATTGCCTGAAAATTATGAGTCTGAGGGATATGACAGACCACATATGAGGTTGCCAGATTCACATAATTATTTAATAAAAAGAATCATAGACATCAATCGGAATGTGATAGTCGTACTCAGTGGCGGATCACCTATGGAGATGCCATGGATAGATGATATTCAGGGATTGATTCATACCTACCTCGGAGGGCAGTCCGGAGCAAGTGCTTTATTGGATGTTTTGTTCGGTAATGTCAATCCTTCAGGCAAATTGACTGAATCCTATCCCCTGAGATTGGAAGACAATCCTAGTGATGCGTATTTTTCATTAAGTAAACAGAAAGCAGAATACCGTGAGAGCATCTATGTCGGTTACAGGTACTACATAACGGCTAAAAAGAATATTCTTTTTCCGTTTGGTTTTGGACTTAGCTATACTGAATTTGAGTACAAGGATTTAGCAATTCTCAAAACAAAGTTCAAAGAAAATGAAACAATCGACGTTAAGTTAACCATAAAAAACAATGGTGATCGATCTGGCGCAGAGATTGTTCAACTATATGTTAGGGATATTTTATCAACACCATTCAGGCCGGATAGGGAGTTGAAAGGGTTCACTAAGGTTTTTTTGAATCCTGGAGAAGAAAAAGAATTAATTTTCAAACTTAATCAGAGGTCTTTCGCTTACTTCAACACAGTAATCAATGACTGGCATGTAGAGGAGGGAGAGTTTGAAATACTTATTGGAGCCTCTTCGATTGATATTAGATTAAACGAGACAGTTTATGTTGAGTCGATAAGAAAAGACATCGACATTCCTGATTATAGAAAATCGCTACCTGTTTATCATGAAATACACAAAAAAAATTTCTGTGTCGAAGAGCATGAATTTGCCACATTATATGGTAGAAATCTACCTGAATATCCTCCAAAAGGAGCCAAGCCCTATTCTCTGAACTCAACTTTAGAGGATATCCAAGATACACTGGTTGGTAAGTTGATAGGCTTCATGTTAAAAAGAGGTCTAAAAAAGCATCTTGGTATTAGTGATGAGTTTGATCCGTCCTATAGAATGATGTGGTATTTCGTATACGAGTCTCCATTGAGAATAATCGCTATGATGGGCGGGCATGTGATATCCTTGGAAACTATTGAAGGTGTTTTGAAAATAAGCAACGGTAAGTTTTTTGCTGGATTGATGGAAATTTTGAAATCTTTGTATAAAACCGAAAGATAATGGGAGGTTAACATTTGAAACTTTTAAAAGAGGGAGACGTTCTTGTAATCGAAGGCATAAATAAACTGATTCTGGATTCTTTGCATGATGGTGTTTTAATAATTGATAAAGAAGCTGTTGTCAGATATGTAAATCCTGCATACACAAGAATCACTAGTGTTGTATATGATGAAATAGTGGGTAAGCCCTTAAAAAATGCTAGGCCAGGTGCCAGATTACCCAATGTGTTGCGAAGTGGCGAAAAGATTTTACGAGCTATGCGGATGGAAGATGGTATCGAATATATTGTTAATATGTCCCCAATTTTTGATGATGACGAAATAATTGGTGCGATATCACTGGTACTAGATATAAAAGAAGTATTTGAATTAACCAATGAATTCAGTATTTACAAAAATGAAATCAAAAGCTTGGAAAATAGAATCAAGTCCATGCAAAAGGCAAAATACATATTTGATGACATTATAAGTGAAGACGAATCATCGATAACTACGAAAAAAATGGCTGAAAGAATAGCAAAAAATGATATATCTGTTTTAATATTTGGTGAAAGTGGAACCGGTAAAGAACTTTATGCGCAGGCAATCCATAATCATTCCAATCGATCTAATGGACCCTTTGTAGCTATCAATTGTGCTGCATTCAATCATAGTCTTTTAGAAAGCGAGTTGTTTGGTTATCAGGAGGGATCTTTCACAGGTGCAAATAAGGAAGGAAAAATAGGTCTGTTTGAGGCGGCTAATACGGGAACCATTTTTTTGGATGAGATTTCTGAAATGGATTTCAATCTCCAGTCAAAACTATTAAGAACATTACAGGAGGGAACAATTAGAAGAATCGGTGGCATAAAAGAAATTCCAATAAATGTCAGATTAGTTACAGCATCAAATAAAGACTTGGAAGATATGATTAAAAAAAATGAATTCAGAGAAGACTTATTTTACAGGATAGCTGTTTTTCCGCTTCATATTTTACCATTGAGAATGAGAAAAAATGACATAGTTCCTTTGGTTAAAACATTTATGCAGAGCGAAGAAAATAGAATAAGAAGAAGAATTGATATAACAGATGAAACTTGGGAATGTCTATATCATTATGAATGGCCAGGTAACATCAGAGAACTGAAGAATGCTATAGAATTTGCTTTCAATATGATGGAGGATTATTGTATTAACCTTAAAGATTTGCCACTTAGGGTACAATCAGATTATTTAAAAGCCAATAAAGATGGTAGGCAGATAAATAAACTGTCGGAAACCGTTAGGAGAATAGAAGTTCAGGAGATTAAGAAAGCAATTAATATATTTGGAGATACAATAGAGGGGAAAAAAGCAGCTGCAGCTAATCTTGGTATATCCTTGGCTACGCTTTACAATAAAATCAAGTAAATACAAAATATTAGAATATTCAGGAATACGTTTCTTGTATTTTAGAAACCCTAAAAGGTCTCTATTTAAATAATAATAGCAATTTGTTTCTTAAGTGCAAAAAAAAATTCTAAATAATTAGAAATTGAATTTCCAAATCTACTGAGTTTTACTTGTTTATTCTTGGCACGATAGTTGCAGATGTTAAATAATAAGCAATATAAATTTAGGAGGTTTATTATGTTAGGATTATTAGGGTTTGTTACAATTGTTGTACTACTTGTACTCGTAATGACAAAAAAAGCATCAGTTGTCGTCGCACTGATACTAGTGCCAGTTTTAACCGCAGTAATTGGAGGTTTTGGTGGTGAGGTAGCAGGGTTTATAACTAGTGGCATAAGATCTATAGCACCAACTGGTGTTATGTTCATATTTGCCATTCTATTTTTTGGAATTTTAACAGACGCAGGGACATTTAGCCCGATTATCAAAAGAATTCTAAAAGTTGTGGGAAATGATCCTGTTAAAATAGCTATAGGTACTGCTATTTTAGGGATGCTTGCGCATCTTGATGGATCAGGTGCTACAACTTTCTTGATTGCTATTCCTGCATTATTGCCACTTTATGATGCAATGGGCATGAGGAGAACTACCTTGGCTACTATTGTTGCACTATCAGCCGGGACTATGAATGTTCTGCCTTGGGGAGGACCTACAATTAGAGCAGCAACCTCATTAGAAATCTCAGTTACAGAACTGTTTAATCCTTTATTAATCCCTGTTTTAATTGGATTGGCGACTGTAATATTTGTTGCATTCATACTAGGAAAACAAGAAAGAAAATTGATTGGCTCGAACAAAGCAGAAATAAACACAACTTACGAACAAGATGATAAAAAGATTTTGCTGGAGAGACCTAAACTATTTGTTGTGAACATTTTAATGATTATTATCGCTGTCACAACATTGGTTTCAGGGAAATTACCACCACAAGTGGTCTTTATGGTAGCTTTTGCTATCGCGCTCATCATTAACTATCCAAATGTCAAAGAACAAAGAGAAAGAATAGACGCACATGCTAAAGCTTCTTTGATGATGGCAAGCATACTATTTGCAGCAGGTGCATTTACAGGGATATTGTCTGGAACAGGTATGATTACTGCAATGGCAGAGGCAGCAGTCACAGCTATACCAGTCTCACTAGGCGCTAGGATTCCACTAATTACAGGTGTCATATCGATGCCGGCAAGTTTATTGTTTGATCCTGATTCATTCTACTTTGGTGTTCTTCCAGTATTATCAAGTACAGCAGCCCAATTTGGTGTAAGTGCTATAAGTGTTGCTAGAGCAGCTATATTGGGTCAAATGACTACAGGGTTCCCAGTCAGTCCTTTAACAGGAGCGACTTTTCTGTTGATAGGTCTTACAGGCGTCGATTTGGGAGATCATCAAAAGAAAACAATACCATATGCATTTATGGTTACTATAGTCATGCTAGTTGTTGCAATTATTATGGGAGTAATCCCGGTATAAAACCAAAAAATGCGTCAAAGAATGATTTGGTGGATGGAAGGGAGGAGACTAAGATGAAAAAATTAAGAATAGGCAGTGGAGCAGGTTATGCAGGCGATAGATTGGAGCCATCCATTGAATTGATAGAAAAGGGTGATTTGGATTACATTTGTTATGAATGTTTAGCCGAAAGAACCATTGCCATAGCACAACAAAACAAACTAAAAGATCCTAACAAAGGATACAATGAACTATTGGAATATAGAATGGAGAAAGCATTGCCAGCTGCATTCAAGCGTGGAGTAAAAATAATCACAAATATGGGTGCTGCTAATCCAGAAAGCGCTGCAGAGGTTGTAAGAGCGATTGCCCTGAAGCATGGTCTTAAAGGAATGAAGATTGCCGCTGTCATAGGAGACAATGTGTTTGACAACCTGGATAAGTATATGGATTTGGAAGTATGGGAAACAGGTGAGAAACTAAAAGACCTTGATGGTGAAATTATATCCGCAAATGCTTACCTTGGAATCGATGGTATAGTTGAAGCTCTCAGACAGGGAGCGGATGTAGTGCTGACGGGAAGAGTTTCAGATCCTGCTCTTTTTCTGGCGCCATTGGTTTACGAATTTGGCTGGAGCTTTGATGATTACGATAAAATGGGAAAAGGGACGTTGGCAGGCCATCTACTCGAATGCGCAGGCCAGATAACAGGTGGATACTATGCGGATCCAGGAAAGAAAGATGTGAAAGATCTTTGGAATCTGGGATTTCCTCTTGCAGTAGTGGATGAGGAAGGCAATGCTGTCATAACTAAGATTGATGGCACAGGAGGCAATATAGTCGAAGATACATGTAAAGAACAAATCGTCTATGAAATACATGATCCGGAAAACTATCTAACTCCTGACTGTATCGCGGACTTTTCGAATGTTCGTGTGAAACAGATTGCTGATGATGTTGTACAGGTTTCAGGAGCAACAGGTAAGAAAAAGACCGACTTCTACAAGGTGAGTCTCGGATACAAGGACTGCTTTATAGGGGAAGGTGAGATCAGCTACGGTGGGCCAAACTGTCTAGAAAGGGCAAAGCTTGCACTAGACATCGTAAATAAGAGATTAGCCATTCAAAATGTTGTTCTAGATGAGGAAAGATACGATATTATAGGCATAAACTCACTCTTTAACGACAATCCAGACCATTACCAATCACCTAGAGAAGTAAGGATAAGAGTAGCAGGCAGAACAAAAATCAAAGCTGATGCAATTAAAGTTGGCAACGAGGTAGAAACGCTCTATACCAACGGACCTGCAGGCGGTGGTGGCGCAACAAAAGGTGTGTCTGAAATCATATCTGTTGCTTCTATACTGATTCCTAAAGAGGATATCACATCCCATGTGGTTATCAAGGAGGTATTGTAATGAAGTTATGGGAAATAGCCCACTCTAGAACGGGTGATAAAGGAAACATATCCAATATATCGCTGATTGTATACAATCCCGAAGATTATGAGACAGTTAAGGAAAAAGTCTCAGCTGAGGTTGTAAAAGAACACTTCAAGCATTTTGTTCAAGGGGATGTGAGGCGATACGAACTTCCTGGTATAAAAGCACTGAACTTTGTTATGTACGGTGCACTTGGTGGAGGCGTTACGCGATCTTTAGCAATGGACAAACATGGTAAAGCACTCAGTTCATTTTTATTGGATTTAGAGTTATAAACTATATAACAACGCCCTGCCACAGACTATGGAAGGGCGTTGTTTATATGAATCCGTCCTTGTTGCCAAAGTTGAATATGACTTTTGTGCCCTTGTATTTTAATTTATTGCCATACAGATTTTCCAGTATCTTCTTGATGTTTTGATTGTTGTCAGAGTAATTATGACTGGCAGCAATTTTTCTGTTGGCATATTGGATTTCCAATCCTCCGCCTGTTGAGGAGTTCGTATTGTTGTCAGAATAACTTTTTGTTTCCATTCTCGAAAACACAAATTTAGATATTGTTGAATGATCAATTTCAATGTTGGTCGGTTCCTCTCTTAAGATGTCAGATGGGGTCATCTGATAGTACTTGTTGCCGTAGTTTGACCAATAACTCATCATGGCCGCTGAGCCTTTGAAAAAACCAGTGCCTTCTTCTTTTATTTTTTGGGACATCATTTTGCTTTCTGCTTTCTGTCGCTCTGAAGTTAGCTCTGCCAATACCAACCTGTCCTTGAAAAACACAAGAAAAGCATTTGTTCTTTTCAGAAGCCCCTCTTTCTTGTTAACATTCAAAACCATGAATGCCAGTGATTCTTTATCCAATACTGGTTCAGAATTAAGTTTGCTTTGCTGTTCTTTATGAGTTGTTGCGCTTTTAAGACTTTCCGGCTCTGATAGAGAAACCTTAAAGCCACATTTGGTACAAAACTTTGCATCCTCGTTAATTTTGCTGCCACAGTTCTGACAATACATTGAAATCACCCCTTTCACTATTGATAAAATTATATTATATTCAATTGAAAATTAAAAGATAAAATTCAACTTTCTTTCTGTTATGAACTGGTGTATTATTTTTAATGGAGAAGAATTTTTAGTTGATATTTGGTAACTGAGATTACAAAAATAATCTTATTATCTGTTATAATCAGAATATTAAATAGAATTATTGAAGGGGTTGAGTAAATGAATGCTTATCTGATGTATGGCTTAAGCATAGTATTGTTAGGAGTTTCTTATTCTAAGGACAAGAAAAAAACTAAAATGGCTATAAAGAAAGGATGGAAATCATTCATAAATATTTTGCCGCAAATGCTGGGCATAGTTACTATGGTTGGGCTCATATTTGCTTTTTTCAACGCAGAGACCATTTCCAGGTTAGTAGGTAATGAGTCAGGCTGGTTTGGGGTTCTTTTATCAGCAATAGTAGGCGCGATTACGCTTATACCTGGATTTGTCGCTTTTCCAACAGCTGCGTTGGTTCTTCAGAACGGAGGAGGTTATATGCAGATTGGAGCATTTGTATCAGCTTTGATGATGGTAGGTATCATGACAGCACCTTTGGAGATAAAATACTTCGGTAAAAAAATGACCATTTTTAGAAATACTCTGGCATTTATATTTTCCTTTGTAGTGGCGCTAGTGATTGGGATGGTGATGAGTTGATGATAAAAGAGATGATAAAGAAATATAGATTATTTATAATAGCGGCTGTTGCTACATTGGTTTTATATCTGATTAATAAGGAAGTTGGATTAAGAGCAATTGGGATGACATCCTATAGCTTCAAAGAGATGTTCACGATTTTGCCCCCGGTATTTTTGCTTTTAGGTCTTCTAGACGTATGGGTACCAAGAGAGTTGATGATTCAATTTATGGGTGAAAAAGCTGGTCTAAAAGGGATTTTATTAGCCTTCTTTTTAGGATCTGCTGCAGCGGGACCCTTGTATGGTGCGTTCCCAGTCGCAGCTGTCTTGATGAAAAAAGGTGCTAGATTCAGCAATGTAATGATATTCATCGGTGCCTGGTCTACGACGAAAATTCCGATGCTATTGTTTGAGATGGCATCCCTTGGAAAAACCTTCGCACTCACAAGACTCCTAGTGGATATTCCTGGAATCATCATCATAGCGGTATTGATAGAAAAGTTGATGAAAAAAGAAGAAATAGAAAAAATCTACTTAAATGCTTCAAAAATGTGAAGTGAGAGGCTTAACCGCCTCCCACAACTGGAACAATAATTATATGGTCATTATCTTCTACGCAGTAGGATAATGGCTCTTTTTTATGATTGACCAGCACCATACCCACTTCGCCTGCAGGCAATCCGATTGATAAGACTAAATCTTGCAGATTGCCTTCAAAACTATCCATTGAAATTGTTTGTCTCTTATTCGCATACCAGACTAATTGACCCTTTAATTCTATGTTAATCATAGCAAGACCTATATAGTAGTCAGATCAAGTGTATACAGTCTTTCAGGTGTGGGGATTCCTTCATTGTCCCATCCACGAATCTGATAATACTCTGTTAGAAGCTTCGTCATGTTTGGTAATATACCTGCCGCAGCACCTGTTTTTCTATCATGATATTGAAGTCTTGGTGGTAAATGGTCGTCTTTTCTGCTGATACCCATAGTATTATTGTATAGACGTTTGACATTGTGTAGCCTTTCTCCGATAACCATTAGCTCCTCGCCAGTCATATCCCAACCTGTGACGGCATTGATCCATGATGATATAGTATCAGGGCTAGTCTTTCCACGGATAAGGAACTTACACAAACCCAAAGCGTTAAAAACATTCATAAGATTTTGCATAGATACAGACAACTCAGCTTTATTCTCGTCACTATGCTTTGACAAAGGCTTATTAAATCCAAATATTTCCGGAGGAAATGCACCTGATTCGCAGAAATACGACAGATTTTCCAGATGACAACCACCTCGGTTAGATGTTGCATAGCCTACAGCCATGCTTGTGAAGGCACGCGGATCATGGAATGCAACAGAGAGTCCTTTTACATGGATAGCAAACTCCTTTGCCAGTCCGCCTAATTTTTCACCTGCCTCTTCTACGCCATCTCCAAAGATAGCTCCAATACCTTCTTTTTTTGCTATCTTTAGCAAAAACGCCAAAGTGGCTGGTCCATTTCCCCAGGTTAGGTCAATGCCTTCAGTATCGGTTTTGTCAATAATACCTCTTTCATAGCATTCCATTGCCATAGCAGTTGCATTTCCAGCACATATGGTATCCAGACCCATGCGGTTGCAGATATCGTTGGCAGCAACGAGATATTCAATGTCGTCATTTAGTATGTTCGAACCAAAAGCGGCGCAGGTCTCGTATTCAGGTCCATGTCCGATTGCACCTTTAAAGGGTCCTATATCTACTCTAGCATCCTTTCCGCATCTAATTGAGCAGGCGTAGCAGGCATGATGGGATACGGTAATTCCAAGGTAACCCATATTCTGACCGCAGGTTTTTTCTGCGCCTTCAGCCCAGTCACCAAGAGTCCAGTTTTTGATTGGCAGATCACCATTAGCCTCAACACCTTGTACGCCTCCGGCAGTTCCGAAATCATGAAGCCCTTTGGCGTTGGCATTCAATACAGGAAGAAAATCCTTTAGTAGGTCTCGTAAGGCCTCTCGACTATAAACATTCGCTGCTTTTGACCCTTTTGCAACTAAGGCTTTAATATTCTTCGATCCCAGAACTGCACCCAGACCACCACGACCAGCAGCTCTTGTTTCGTTGCCGCCAATCATGATTCCAGCTATTTTGCTTAAATTCTCTCCAGCTGGTCCTATACATGCGACGACAGCTTTCGAATCCGTCATAGACTTAATCTTGTCAGAGGTCTCAAATACATCAAGACCCATCAGTTCTTTGGCATCTCGTATTTCAACAATGTCATCATTGATCCATATATATACGGGTGTGTCTGATTTTCCTGTCATAATAATACCGTCAAGACCACATTTTTTTACCTGAGCACCCCAATGTCCACCCACTGTAGATTCGTTCCAAATCCCAGTTAAAGGACTTTTAGCGATGAAAGAGCTTTTTGCACCGGTAGGAACAGGTAGTCCTGTCAATAATCCATTCATGAATATCAGAGGATTTTCAGGTGATAGGGGATCAACACTCAGATCAAACTCATCCATTAGGATTCTAGCAGCTACACCACTTCCTCCAAGATACTTCTTGAAAACAGTCTCATCAGAGTTCCTATAACCAATAGTTTTGGCAGTTAAATCCACTTCTAAAATTTTACCCATAATTCCGTAAGTCATCATATACCTCCATTAATCGCTATTGTTATAATACTAATTATAAAGTAATTTAGAATTTTGTAAACTCTTGAAAAAAATCAATTACAATAATCATTGAATAGTTTTAGTTTTTTTAACATATTATGTTATAATATGACTATACTTGTTTACAGGAGGGTTATCGTGAGTCAGAATAAGAAATCAGGATCTCTATTGGGAACTATCATCAGCGTTTATATATTATTTTTAGTGTTGTCATCATTCTTAGGATTTAGCGGTGCTCCGAGGAATTTTTCAAGTATTATCGCAATCGTTGCGGTGATTGCTGTTGCCTCTAGAGTATTGACTCTAATGAAAAAATCAGGAACCGGCAAAGAATATTTTCAAGGCAAACAACCCACTCAGTATCGAAAGACAGCTAATCAATCTGGTAATTCGTTGGGTGAAAAAGGGTTCAACAAGGACTTCGGATTAAACGAGATTAAAAATATCAGACTATCAAGCGACAAGGAGTTTATTAAAATAGACCCTAAGGATCATTATCACCAACAGTATAAAGAACTTTACGACGCGGGAATTATTACAAAAGAAGAATTCAAGGACAGAATCACAAAAAAAATACGTTATTAGTTAAAAAAAACAATCCTGCAATTTACATTTTGTATATTTTCGTTATAATGATAATATGCAGTGATTTAAATATCAGGGGAGGTGAGAATGAGTGTCATATAGGATAAATGCAGATGAATGCATTGGTTGTGGAGCATGTGAGGATGTGTGTCCGGTATCATGCATATCAGAGGTTGACGATGCAAAAAGATTGATTGACGAAAATGCATGTATTGAATGTGGAGCATGTGCAGACGCATGCCCGGTTGATTGTATTTCAAACTAGCAATTAAATTAAGGAGGAAAGAATAATGGAAAAATGGGAATGCATACCTTGTGGTTATATTTATGACCCGGAAGTAGGGGATGAAGACGGTGGAATAGATCCAGGTGTAAGTTTTGAAGACTTGCCAGAAGATTGGGTTTGCCCTCTTTGCGGAGCTGGGAAAGAAGATTTCCAAAAGGTTTAATAGTTATATAAAAAATAATCTGCCTGGTTTCCAGGCAGATTTTAATTTTTTGGGATCAGATTTTTTCTCGCTTAACATAGTGTGTATGAAGCAATTCATGTGCCTTTTCACCATAAGGTAAGCCTAGGAACTCTTCATACAAAGCGATAACTTCTGTGTTCTCATGTGATTTTCGTCTAGGCTTTCCAACATCCTCGCGATAGATGGCATCCTGACGTTTTTGGATGATTTCCATATTGCCATGATGATATGGTTGACCACCACCACCGATGCAACCACCTGGACAAGCCATAATCTCTATTGCGTGGTATTTTGACTTACCTGATTGGATATCTTCGAGCATTTTTCTGGCATTGCCCAGACCATGAGCGATACCGATTTTCAGATCCATTTCTCCAACGCGGATTGTAGCCTCTCGAATACCCTCAAGGCCTCTCAATTGTTTGAAATCAACGTTCTCCAACTCTTCACCGGTTAGCCATTCATATGCAGTTCTAGCGGCGGCTTCGATTACACCACCGGTTGTACCGAATATGAATGGCTAACCGGTGAAGAG
The DNA here is from genome assembly GCA_019084435.1 of Dethiosulfatibacter sp. The sequence goes on along the minus strand of JAHRFV010000262.1, from coordinate 68 downwards.
TTGGAGAACGTTGATTTCAAACAATTGAGAGGCCTTGAGGGTATTCGAGAGGCTACAATCCGCGTTGG
>JAHRFV010000154.1 GCA_019084435.1 Dethiosulfatibacter sp. | reverse complement strand
TCCAGATCCAATAAATCCTGTAATTATAATCAGTTTAATCATAAAAGCCCATTTTATCTTCATTTTTTAGTGTTAATTATATCTAATGCGATACTGCATGTCCAGTCATCTAACGGATGTACAATACAAAGCATCAAAAAGCTGACAGTAAAAATATCGGTTCCAATACTGTCAGCTTATTATTAGATCTACGTATCGGATTTAATTAAGTTGCGTTCAAATATCCTTACTCCTTGCAAAGATATTACAGACCGGCTCTTTCCTTAAATCTTTCTACTGAATTGATTTTGATATCTAGTGCTTTCGCTATCTGAAACTTAGCTGCCATTCCTGCGTTTGCTTCTGCGCAAGGTTCTACGTGAGCTAACCCAAGACCCATTTCTTCTCTTTTTTCAGACATTGTAACCACGTCACACAATTCTTCTAGGTTTACACCAAGCTTCTCCGCCACATACGCTTTTGCCTCGTTGATTTTCATCTTTTTGGCTAGCTGCAAGCGCATAACCAGATCTCCGGCTGTACGCACACCGCCCATGCTTGCGACGATTCCATGAGTTGCTTCTGCTCCTAGTGGATCTCCTACGCCTATCTACAATCCATCTATTTTACAGATTTCTATCAATGCCTTATCTGCCCTTGAAACGATATCACTTGGCAGGTTTTCACACATTGGGATACCACATACTCCCATCCCAACATTGGCATGAACCGGTATCTCAGCCACATCAGTACAGGCTTTTACAAAGGTGCATACCCTTCCTATGTTCCAAGGAAAGCTTCTGTTGCTGTTGGTGTTGACGACAGCACCGAAAATGCTGGCTCCAGCCTGCTCAACCAGTTTAACCTGCTTATGGGGATAAAGTCCCGCTAGCCGAACGTCATTATACTTTATTTTCCCATGCATGCCCAGAACAAATTCTCCTGCCATACCAATTTCCACCGGCATATCAGGGAATCTGTCGCGGATGATTTCTGTTGCTTTCAAGGCAACCAGAAAATCAGCATCTCCAGCAGCTCCGCTTGTGTCCAGCATGAAACCATCGGCTCCTACATCATTCATTTGCTCTGCTACATAAACAATGTCGCGAACAGCATGATCAACCGCATCTTCTTGGGCTGCTAAAGCCTCCTCGATTTTTCCCTCTGGTAAAAGAACTGCCCAGTTATCAACCGGACCATCAGGCTTTGTGTAAAATCCAAGATTTGGCATAGCACCGTAAAACAATGGCATCGTGCAATAGTTTAGAGCTTGTTTCAGAACAGTTGCCTCTCTCTTTGCGACTCCTTTTACAGTCTTGTAATTGTAATCACTGTATCCAATGTCGACTGAATCACATCCCAATAGACGCTCATGGATCATGGCGTTAACATCTCTAGATGTGGGGATTCCGCATTTGGTGTTTATTTTATCTGATCCCGAATCATTTGATGTCACTATCTGCATGCCATGTTCGACACCTACAATGCTTCCCGGCATAGTGATTATCTGAAACAGCTTTTCCTTCTCGTCATCCGTCAATGGGTCTATTTTGCCTCTTTTGGCAGCATCTTGAATACCCTCTTCAATGTCTTGACGTATTTCCTGTTCAGTCATATGAACAATAGAACCATCGCCCATACGGGTGAAATACTTTTTCTCTTCTCCCATTATAACCATCCTTTCCTATAGATTTTCAATCAAATCTGATTGATCCATTCCATTATCTGATTGACTGCTTCAGATGCGTCCTCACAATAAGCATCAGCACCAATTTTGTCAGCCCATCTTTGGGTTACCGGTGCTCCGCCGACCAATGTTCTGATTTTACCTTTCAGTCCTTCTTTCTCCAACAACTCTTCAATTTTTTTCTGCTGTGTCATAGTCGTGGTCAACAAAGCACTGCTACCAATGAAATCCGCATTCAATTCCTTGGCTTTATCTATAAACACCTGTGCCGGTACCTCACGACCAAGATCATGAACCATGACACCATTGGTCTTAATCAGTGAAGCGACTATGCCTTTGCCAATATCATGCACGTCTCCCTCAACTGTTCCAATCACCATTACGCCCTTTGGTTTGATATCACCAGGCTCCATTCTGCTTTCAATCTCTGCTGTAGCCACTTTCATAACTTGAGTGGCAAACATCAACTCAGGTAAAAATATCTCACCGCTTCCAAATAAATCTCCAAGCTCTTTCATCCCTGCACTGTAACCATTGCTTAACAGGTCAATCAGATCGATACCACTTTCCTCTGCCTGCTTTAGGGCTTCCAATGCCATATCCTCATCTGCTTCCACAATTGATTGCTTTGCTGTTTCTAAAATTGATTCTCTACTCATTCTTATCCTCCTTATCCAAATCTTAACCCATCAATATATTGTATGCCTTTTTGACTTCATTGATTAACTCCTCTTTACCAGGTATCAAGGATACCCATTTAGGCTCGCCATTTATGCACATTGTCGGTAGGTTTGTTATTCCCATTTTCATAGTCCTGGCTATGTCTTCTCTTATATTATACTTATAGACCTCAAAATCAGCTATGTCTTTTATTTCATTGAAATTATCCTTCACAATGTTGACCATATAGGTACAGGCGGCACATTGTTCCGGATCCAATGCGAAAATCTCTATGAGGACTTTATCCAGATTATTGTAATCCGGTATGATAACATTAATATCGTCAAAGCTTACACTCTGATAGTTTTTGATCATCTCTCTGACTGAATCAGGTGTTTTAACAGCCTGAGCAACCGCTATTGTATTTTCAATAGGTGTATCATAAGGCATGTCGCAACCGGGACTGATAATCAGATTTTGATGTCCTAAATTATCCAACAGATCTATGACACACTTCATATTATCCTGCTGTGATCCGTATAACATGGTGGTTGTAAGAGGAATGTTGCCACCAATAGTGATATTATACTGATCTGTTACTATCTTAGCCTTCGCTAGATCTACGTTTTCATCAACTGAGATCCCATCTGGATGCATCTTACACATAGATTCTATCTGTTTTGTTGCATTGCCACAAACAAAGAAACAGGAGAATGCACCTTTGCTCTTGATGAAGTCAAATACCGATGTGAATGTCGGTGCAAGCAACTTGTCTATATGCTTGGGTGATATCTGGCTGACCAATGGGTCAACTACCGCTATGACATCCATGCCTGCTTCAATATAC
>JAHRFV010000062.1 GCA_019084435.1 Dethiosulfatibacter sp. | reverse complement strand
GGTTTACCCCATGGTGTAACTGGTGATGGTCTACCGATTGGTGCTCTACCTTCTCCACCGCCGTGAGGGTGATCATTGGGATTCATTACAGAACCTCTTACTGTAGGTCTGATGCCCATGTGTCTTTTTCTTCCGGCTTTACCGATTGTTATATTCTCATGATCGATATTTCCAACTTGTCCGATTGTTGCTTTGCATTCAACTCTGATCATTCTTACTTCACCAGATGGAAGTCTTACTTGTGCATAGTCATTTTCTTTCGCCATCAGCTGAGCTGAGTTGCCTGCAGATCTGACCAGTTGTGCTCCTTTTCCGGCTTTTAATTCAATGTTATGAATGATGCTACCTACAGGTATGTCTTTCAACTTGAGTGCATTCCCAGTCTTGATGTCAGCTTCAGGGCCAGAAACTATCATATCTCCCACTTTTATCTTGTGAGGTGCGATTATGTATCTTTTTTCCCCGTCAACATAATGAATTAGTGCGATATTGGCACTTCTGTTTGGATCATACTCTATGGTCGCTACTTTTCCCGGCACTCCGTCTTTATCTCTCTTGAAATCAATTATTCTGAACTTTCTCTTGCTGCCGCCACCTTTATGTCTTACTGTTATTTTCCCTCTTACATTTCTTCCTGCGTGCTTCTTAAGAGGTTCTAACAGTGATTTTTCAGGTTCGTTGGTTGTGATTTCTTCAAAAGTTGATACCGTCATTTGCCTTAAAGCCGGAGAAGTAGGTTTGAATTTTTTTATACCCATTTTCGTTCCTCCTTTACGTTATTATTACATTCCCTCGAAGAATTCAATAGTATTGCTGTCTTCAGTCAGTTTAACAATAGCTTTTTTCCAGCTGGATCTTCTACCGACATTTGCACCCATTCTTTTCTTCTTGCCAAGCATATTCATGGTGTTTACTTTTTCTACCTTGACACCAAAAATCTGTTCTATAGCATTTTTTATTTCTGTTTTGTTCGCTCTTTTGTCAACTTTAAATGTGTATTTTTTTTCGGACATAGCATCCATACTGGCTTCTGTCACTATTGGTTTAATAATGATATCATGTGGGCTGCGCATTAATAATACACCTCCTCAACCTTGCTAACTGCATCTTTTGTAATGACGAAACTATCATGATTTAATATGTCGTAAACGTTAAGTGTGTTGACCGCTGATGTTTTTACACCAGGGATATTCCTTGCTGATTTATAAATATTCTCGTCTTTTCCTGGGATAACAATCAGTGCTTTTTTACCCACTTTAAGGTTTTCAAGGACTTTAATCATATCTTTTGTTTTTGGTGTTGTCATGTTGAGTTCGTCTAACACGATAATTTCATTGCTTTCAACTTTTGAGCTGAATGCTGATTTTAATGCCAGTCTTCTTACTTTCTTTGGTAATCTTATGCTGTAATCCCTTGGTTTTGGAGCAAAAACGACTCCGCCGCCTTTCCATTGAGGTGATCTGATGCTCCCTTGTCTGGCGCGACCAGTTCCCTTTTGTCTCCAGGGTTTTCTTCCCCCACCTCTAACTTCACTTCTTGTTTTTGCAGATTGCGTTCCTTGTCTTTGATTCGCCAAGTAAGCTTTCACTGCTTCATACATAACATGTGTGTTCACTTCAATGCCGAATATATCATCGCTTAATTCGATATCTCCAATTTGTTCGCCTGACACGTTATAAAGAGCTACTTTAGGCATGTGTACTCCTCCTTTCATTAAGACTTGCTTATTTAACAGTTTCTTTGATTGTTATATATCCTTTTTTAGGTCCTGGTATTGCACCCTTGATAAGAATAAGGTTTTTTTCAGCATCTACTCTAACCACTTCAAGATTTTGAATGGTGACTTTTTCGTTACCCATTCTTCCAGCGGCCTTCATACCTTTGATAACTCTTGCCGGGTATGCTGATGAACCTAATGAGCCGGTAACTCTGTGTGATTTTGAACCGTGTGTTTCCGGTCCTCTTGAGTGGCCATGTCTTTTAATGACACCTGCCGTACCTTTACCTTTTGAAGTCCCTGTTGCATCCACTTTTTCACCTTCAGCAAAAGCCTCTACTGTGATCAACTGACCAACTTCATATTCATCGGGATTTTCAACTCTGAATTCTCTCAGTAGTTTTTTTACTTCAACATTTGATTTTGCAAAATGACCTTTTTTAGGTTTGTTGACGTTTCTTTCCTTAGCTTTACCAAAACCTACTTGTATAGCATTGTAACCGTCTTTTTCAACTGTTTTCTTTTGAACCACTAACATTCCATCAGATTCGATAACAGTTACGGGTACTAAAGTTCCATCTTCCTTAAAAATTTGGGTCATTCCAAGCTTTCTTCCAATAATTGCTTTCATCCGTTTACACCTCCTATTTTCTTACAGCGGATTACATTACATGCAATCATACTAAGCAGAGTGTCTATTTAATTTCTCTACTTTTACAGTTTGATTTCAATATCCACACCTGCCGGTAAATTCAATTTCATCAAAGAATCTACAGTTTTTGGCGTTGGATTAGAAATATCAATCAGTCTTTTGTGTGTTCTTTGTTCAAATTGTTCTCTAGAATCCTTATACTTATGAACCGCTCTCAAGATCGTGATAATTTGCTTTTCTGTTGGCAGAGGAATTGGCCCTGCAACGTCAGCTCCTGAAGATTTGGCAGTCTCAACAATTTTCTTTGCTGACTGATCAAGTAGTTGGTGATCATAAGCTTTTAATCTGATTCTAATTTTTTGACTGTTTACCATTGTGTTACCTCCCTTTTTTCGTATTTTAACCTTACATACGTTAGGCAATCTCCATGTACACTTTGCCTAGTGTACTTTATGTTTTTTTTAATGGAAATTCCTATTCGCCTCGCTTATAGCAAGACATACTCCGCAAAAATTACCCGGCTACTGCCAGCAACCTTTCACTTCTTCGCATGCGGCACACTGAAACATTTTACCTAATTTGCATTCTAAAATCAACATAAATATCGATATGTTACGAATATTTAATAATTTCTTCTGCAAAAATAATAGCAAGCATATATTTTGTTATTCATGCTTGCTATTTTTTATTAGATTTTATATTGCATAATGATTATATATGAATAAATCTAAATGTCAAGAAATTTTGTATTTGTCAAGTATTTAATGTCTTATTTGATAATTTTAGCAACCACGCCAGCGCCTACTGTTCTGCCGCCTTCTCTGATTGCAAATCTCAAGCCTTCTTCCATTGCGATCGGTGTGATCAGTCCTACTGTGAAGGTTGAGTTATCTCCAGGCATTACCATTTCGATTCCCTCTTCCAGTTCGATAGAG
>JAHRFV010000143.1 GCA_019084435.1 Dethiosulfatibacter sp. | reverse complement strand
ATCCACACTGCCTTACTTATTATCCCGACCTATCTGAGTGTCAAGATATAAAAAAACCAATAACGGAACATATAATCCAATCTTCTATTTAATGATAATTAGATTATACGAGATAGAAATGTTAAGGATTGTTTTATCAACAGGCAATGAACATAAAGTTAGAGAGATTAGTGATGTTTTAAACGAGTTTGATGTTGAGGTCATATCTAAAAATAGTTTAGGTTTAAATCATGTAGATGTGGTTGAAGATGGTCATACTCTAGAAGAAAATGCAATAAAAAAAGCCAGGGAGTTGTGGCAACACACAGGAGGAATTGTAATTGCCGACGACACTGGGCTTTTTGTCAAGTATCTGAAAGGTGATCCCGGAGTACATTCTTCTAGGTATGCTGGAGACCTTGCAAATGACAGTGATAATAATGCACTTCTTTTAAAGAACATGAAAAATGTTGAAGAAAAAGACAGACAAGCTTTTTTTAAAACAGTAATCGTGATCATTGATAGGAATGAGAAAATCCATCTTAGTGAGGGGATATGTTGCGGTCAGATTGGCTTTGAACCAAAAGGTGAACATGGATTTGGATATGATTCGTTGTTTATTGTCGATGGGATCGGTAAAACTTTTGCACAGATGAGCAATGAAGAAAAAAACATTCATAGTCACAGAGGGAAAGCTTTGCGGAAGTTGGAGAAAATCTTCCCTGAAATATTATATGAAACTGATTATAATAAGTGATACTCATCTGAGAGTCAACAGCCTCATCCAGAGGATCAGAGGGATTGAAAATGTGGATATGATACTTCACCTGGGGGATATGGTCAGTGATGCTGAAAAAATCTCCAGAAGACTAGGCAAGAATACAGTCGAGGTAAGAGGAAATTCTGATATGGTAGGAGACAGAATACCACTCACAAGAAAAATCATTTGGCAGAATAAAACAATACTCATGACACATGGCCATGAGTACAATGTTAAGAGTTCTCTGAACAGACTTTACTATAAGGCTCTTGAAACTCAGTCGGATATTGTTTTGTTTGGTCATACACATAAACCTATGATAGAGACCTTGGAAGGTATTTTGTTCTTCAATCCCGGCAGTGCTACATATCCTAGAGAGGGGAGCTTGCCTTCTTTTGGAATTATAAGTATTAAGAATGGAGAAGTTCAGGCGGACATCGTCACTATTTAGCTTGATTGAAAATACTGTTATACATGGTTGGAATAACAATCATAGTAAAGAAGGTTGAGACAAACAGACCCGACATCAATGTGACAGCCATTGGGGTAAAAAATGAGCTGCCGGACAATGCAAGAGGTAGAAGTCCCATAATTGTGGTTATAGTGCTTAGCATGATTGGTCTGAATCTTCTATTGAGAGAAGATATGCAAGAATCCATTACAGTATCACCCTCTTTGATTGCATTATTGATATGCTCGAGCAATAATATGGCATTATTGACCACAATTCCAATCAGACTGGCCAATCCAAGACCAGCTGTAAAGGAAAAAGGCTGCCTGAATATATATAGACCCGCCATCGAACCGATGATAGATAATGGGATAGTCAGCAATATAATTAGAGTCTGTCTTGAAGATTTGAACTGAATTAATAATATGATATAAATGGCAGCCAGTGCATAAAGGGCTGCTTCTGCTATTCCGCCTAGGTATTTGGAGATGGTTTCTTTTTCTCCTCTGTAATCAACTCTTATTCCAGTGCCACCTATAGTTGATGATACGAGGGTTTCAATGTGATTTTGACTGTCCTGAACATTATATCCATCTCTCACTGTACACTCTAATGAAACAGCGGGCAATCTGTTGTATCTATAAACGATGGGTATCTGGCTTTTTAATTCCAGTGTTGTGACTTGTTTAAGCAATATCTTGTTGTTTGTGAAGGAGGATTTGATCATCAGGTTCTCCAAATCCGCCATAGATCCTATATTTGAAGAAAGAAAAATATCAAACTCGTTATATGTTGTCGTGATTGAGGAAGCTTTGAGACCATTTAGCGCTATATTGACCTGTCTTTGAATGTCATAACTGTTCAGACCTAAAATACCTGCATAGTCTTTGTCCATAGCCATCTCGTATTGATATACGGAGCGAGGAATATCTGAATAGATTCTATCTATACTTTCCATATTATTTATTTTAACGAAAAGCTCATCTGCATAACTATATAGAACATCCTTATCATCGCTATAAAGAACGATTTCAATGTCAGATCCTGGAGCTGTAATGGCAGGTAAACTGACCTCAATCTTACTTCCAAGAATGCGGCTATCAATTCTGTTTTTTAGATCTTTAATATATGCCTCACGTGAACCGATATCAGCAGTCTCATCAATGTAAGCCAATATCTGGCCGCTGTGTTCAGCGTCGGCACCTGGTGCTACGGTTAGATAAAACTTGGGGAGATAGCCACCTATGGCTGTTGTATAGGATGTTATGGCACTCTCTTCGTCCAGAATAGTGTTTATTTCATTCATTAAGGCCTCGGTACTGGTTCTATCACCTTTATTCTCATTGGACACGTCTATGTAAACGTAGTTTTTATCCGCATAGGGAAATATTTCAATAGGAAGGAAATATATTCCGACTCCGATAGATAAAAAGAATAAAACAAAAGTAAGAATCAAAGTAATCGCGCCGTGCTGCAAGCCTATATTGAGAGATCGGTTGAAAAGCGTTTTTACTCTATTCTTTTTTTGCTTTCCGTCCTTGGTTTTTGATAAGAAAATACTGGATAATGCCGGTACAAAAAGCATGGCAGATACATATGAGGCAGTTAATGAAATGATAACCACAAGGGGGAGTGATCGAGCAAATTCACCTGCTTCACCTGGCAGAGCTATCAATGGAGCAAAAGCTGCGACTGTAGTCAATGTTGAGGAAAATACAGGAGTAGCAGATTCTTCAGCTCCTATAATAGACGCTTCAATCAAACTATAACCCTCATCAATCCTATATTGGATAGCATCTGTCACAACAATTGAGTTGTCTACCAGTATACCGAGTGAGATAATCAGAGCGGCAATTGATATCTGGTGAATATCAATTTGCATATACCTCATAACTGTGAAGGTAAGCAATATACTAAACGGCATTGCGGTTGATACAATAGCGGCATTCTTATAACCCATTCCGATTAATATAACAATAATCACAAATGCAACGCCCTGAAATAGATTCATGATAAATCGGTTGACTGATTCGGCAACATCATCAGGTTGGAATACTACATTTGTCACATATAAATCATCAGGCATTGATTCAATCAAATCATTAAGCATTACCTGAACCTCTTCACCGGTAGCTATAATGTTTTGATTGTCTTTAAAATAAGATGTAATAAGAACGGCAGGACTGCCATTCTCTTCGAATTTTTTTGCATCTGAGTCATAATCCATGTAAATATCAGCGATATCTTTCAAACGCACTATACCAAAGCTCTCTGATATATCAATAATTAGATTCTCAATGTCTTGAATGCTTTTAAACGCTCCTGGAATGCTTACACTAATTCTACCGGAATCCGTATAGACTGATCCTGAAGGAATTTCAATATTCTGTATCAGGATAAGATTATAGAGATCCTCCATAGAAAGTGAAGTTTTATT
>JAHRFV010000243.1 GCA_019084435.1 Dethiosulfatibacter sp. | reverse complement strand
CAAAAAGGGGAGGTATAATATGTTCGAATTTGATGTTGACCCTGTGGGATTAGCAAAAATAAAAGTAATTGGAGTAGGTGGTGGTGGGAATAACGCCGTCAATAGAATGATCAATGCGGATGTCAAAGGAATTTCTTTTATAGCTGTCAATACTGATAAGCAAGCTTTAATCAATTCTAAATCAGATAATAGAATACAAATTGGAGAAAAACTAACCAATGGATTGGGTGCTGGTTCTAATCCTGATATCGGTTTAAAAGCGGCAGAAGAAAGCAAAGGCGAGATACAGGAAGTGCTAGAAGAAACCGATATGGTGTTTATCACTGCAGGGATGGGTGGCGGTACCGGAACAGGAGCTGCGCCATATATTGCTCAATTATCAAAGCAGCAAAATATTCTTACTGTGGCAGTGGTTACCAAACCCTTTATGTTTGAGGGAAAAAAAAGAATGGAGAACGCTCAGAGAGGCATTGATGAACTGAGTAAATTTGTAGATACCATTATCATAATACCAAATGATAAATTGCTGGAAATAACAGATAAGAAGGCTACTTTGCTGGAGGCTTTTGATATAGCGGATGATGTTTTAAAACAGGGAATACAAGGCATATCTGATTTGATTGCGATACCTGCTGTTATCAATCTGGATTTTGCTGATGTAAAAACAATCATGTCAGGACAAGGTCTTGCCCACATGGGTATTGGTTATGCGACCGGTGAGAGCAGAGCTTTGAACGCTGCTAAACAAGCCATCAAGAGTCCTTTGCTGGAAACATCAATAAATGGTGCAAGAGGTGTGTTGATCAATATCACCGGTGGTTCAGACATTGCATTGCATGAAATCAATGACGCTGCAAGACTTATCACAGAGTCAGCAGATCCTGAGGCTAACATTATTTTTGGCGCCAATATAGAAGAGAGTCTGGGTGACTCTATCAAAGTTACAGTTATTGCAACTGGCTTTACTGAACAAAAAATGAAATTAAAAGAACCTTTAAAGGATGCAAAAGAAGGTTTACCAAATAAAGATGGATCCATAAAAGGTGATGGCTTCGCCAGACCTTCCTGGAATCTAGATATACCAAATTTCATTAAATCAGATGATAAGATTCGCTTTGAAAAAGAATAACTCATGAAATAAGTAGACAGAACTGATTGACTCAGTTCTTTTTATTGTATAGGAGAATATAAGAATGAAATGTCCATATTGTGAGTTCGAGGAGACAAAAGTTATTGATACAAGGCCAACGGATGAAGGACATACAATCCGAAGACGAAGGGAATGTATCAATTGCGGAAAAAGATTTACGACCTATGAAAAAATTGAAAACATCCAATTGGTGGTTGTGAAAAAAGATAAAACCAGAGAGGCTTTTAACAGGACAAAGATTTTAAATGGCATCATTAAAGCATGTGAAAAAAGGCCCGTTCCGTTGAAAGAGATTGAGGCAATTACTGACAGCATTGAGAGAAAACTCCAGAATACTATGGAAAATGAGATCACCACTGATCAGATTGGAGAAATGGTTATGGAAGAGTTAAAAAATCTTGATGATGTGGCTTATGTCAGATTCGCTTCAGTGTACAGGCAGTTTAAGGACATTAATACCTTCATGGATGAGCTGAAAAAAATTATGAATAACAACAATGTTGATATTAGTTAGTTTGACAGGACAGATTTATTGTGGTATATCATTATTAAGAGAGAAGAGTTTTCATTAAGAATGTGCAGTAGGTTCACATGAGGAAATCTCTACTGGAGGTACATATGTCTTCTAAAATTTTAGTTGTAGACGATGAGAAAAACATATTGGAATTAATACGATTCAATCTGGAACTGAATCAATTTGATGTTATAACTGCTACAGATGGTGAAGAAGCCATATCAATGATCAAAGAAGAAGCTAATATTGACCTGGTTATTCTAGATTTGATGTTACCTAATATAGATGGCATTGAAGTATGTAAGGTTCTGAAACGAAACGAGAAAACAAAAGATATTCCAGTCATAATGTTGACAGCTAAAGGCACTGAAACAGACAAGATATTTGGTCTTGAAATTGGAGCCGATGACTATGTCACCAAACCCTTTAGTGTAAAAGAACTCACCGCGAGAGTGAAAGCTCAGCTAAGAAGAAGTGATAAGTTAAAGCATGACGAGGACATTATTGTAGTCAATAGTATGACTATCGATAAAAAACAGCATTCAGTATATATTAATGATCAGCAGATTATATTGACTCTGAAGGAGTACGAAGTATTGAAGCTTTTAGCTGAGAATAAAGGAAAGGTTTATACAAGAGACCAGCTTTTAAATCAGGTATGGGGCTATGACTATTTTGGAGAAACAAGAACTGTTGATGTCCACATACGCCATATCAGAAAAAAGATTGAAGAGCATGATAGTTCTAATGAATATATTGAAACTATAAGAGGGGTAGGGTATAAGATCAAATAATGAAGAAAAAAATATTTCTGTATTTTATTAGCGCGGTCTTTTTTTTGTGCGTGATTTTTTATGGTCTGATGATATGGGTCCTGAGAGCAAGTTATACTGATGAGGTCATAACAAACATAAAAAGTGATGCCTATACGATACAATCAGTTTTAAAAAATAATCAATCTGATGCTTATGTATCTTTGATGAATGATATTTTCATCAGCAAGATAAACAATGGAATCAGAATTACATTAATGGATAAGAACGGCAATGTAAAGTATGATTCTCATAATGACCACGCAACAATGACAAACCATGGAGACAGGGAAGAATTTGAGTCTGCTATTGAAGGCCAAATTGGACAAGCTATAAGATTCAGTACAACTGTCAGAGCGCAAATGGTCTATATTGCTATACCATTTTCAGATTCCTATCATGATATATCTGTTATCCGTACGTCATATCCCTTGACAAGCATTTATTCTTTCTCCAATCACATTGTTAATTATATCATTGTTGTTTTTGGAATTGGAATAATATTGTCCTACTTATGGTCTTCAAAGCTGGCAGCCTATATTCTTAAACCAATCAGACTTATTACAAATTCAACCAAAAGAATCTCAACAGGGTATAATAGTGGAGATGTAGAATATCACTCAGATGATGAATTGGGAGATTTATGCAGATATTTTAATGAGATGAATTCATACAACATAAAAAAGAGCGATCGATTAATGGGATCAAATAACAACTTGAGCTCGATTTTATCCAGTATATTAAACAGTGTCATGGTACTGGACAAAAACAGGAAACTAGTGTTTTGCAACAAGTCAGCGGAACAGTTTTTAGGGGCATCATTTACAGAAATGGAAAACAAGCCATTTATAGAACTGTTAAGAGACTATGAAATCAATAAATTTATCGAAGATTTTTATAATGAAAGAAAAGCATCCATTAAGGAAATCGTCATGAATGACAGCGTTCTAAGGTTTAATCTTTATTCCAATGAGGGATTGTTCAATGAGTTTAAGGAAGGCATAGTGCTAGTTATTCAGGATGTCACTGAAATTCGAAAAATTGAGAGAATCAGAAAGGATTTTGTCACAAATGTAACCCATGAGCTGAAGACACCGCTTACATCTATAAAAGGCTATATAGAATTACTCAAAGATAGGGAAGAATTAGATAATGCAACAAAGCAACGATTTCTAGAAATCATTGAAATTGAGGCTGACAGATTAACAGACCTAATCAATGACTTATTGCTTTTGTCGGACGTTGAAAACAATAAAGGACGCATAGAGATGTTCAAGGTCAATGACTTAATCAACGAGGTCATAGAGATCATGAATACCATATCTTCTGAAAAAGACGTTAAGATTATGTGTTTATTTGATAATGAGGCGACTGTTTTGGGCGATAAGAACAGATTCAAGCAAATGATGATTAATCTTATAGACAATGCTGTTAAATATACCAATCCCGGTGGAGAAGTGAAGATTACAACTATCAAAGACGAAGCAAAACTCTACATAGCAGTTGAGGATAATGGCATCGGTATTGAAAAGAAACACATCGACAGATTGTTTGAGAGATTCTATAGGACTGATAAGTCCAGAAGCAGGGCTGAAGGAGGAACAGGACTTGGATTGGCTATCGTTAAGCATATAGTCAAGAACTTTGATGGAATAATCAAGGTAGAAAGCGAAGTGGATGTAGGTTCTAAGTTTACAGTCATAATACCACTTAAGCCGGTATAATCGGCTTATTTTATTTACACAACCAATAAATATGGTATAATTAGTATTGCATAACCAACTATCAGGAGAAAAAATGGATAAAAATTTAATCATAGATATAGTAAAAGGCAGTATAGCTGAAGAGATTGAGATTGAAAAAGGTGATTTTCTAATCAGTATCGATGGCGTCAAGATAAATGATTGTATTGAATATAGATATCTGGAAACAAGTGAAAGCCTAGAGCTGGAAATAGAAAAAAAATCAGGCGAAGTTTGGGTTTTTGATATTGATAAAGAAATGGATGAGCCACTCGGTATAATTTATGAAAACGCATTGATGGATGAAGTGAAAACCTGCCAAAATAAGTGCTTATTTTGCTTTGTGGATCAACTGCCTAAAAACATGAGAAAATCATTGTATTTAAAAGACGATGATTCCAGACTATCTTTTCTTATGGGTAATTATCTTACACTGACAAATATGACAGACAATGAAATTGATAAAATAATTGAATATGGAATCAGTCCCATAAAAGTATCTGTTCATACCACCAACCCCGAGTTGAGGAAAAAGATGCTGAAAAACAAAAATGCAGATAAAATCATGCAGGTATTTGATAAATTTAGAAATTCAAATATTGAAATTGATTGTCAGATTGTTTTGGTACCGGGATACAATGATAAATTGGAGCTTTCAAATACAATTCTTGATCTATACAATATACACCCTGTAATCAGGTCTGTTGCTGTTGTGCCCGTTGGAATCACAAAACACAGACAGGGATTACCCGATATAAGAGTTGTGACACCAGATGAATGCAGAGAGAGTATCCATTTGATTAATGGAATGCAGAAAAAATTCCTTAAAGAAAAAGGCACAAGATTTGTATATCTCAGCGATGAGTTCTATATCAGAGGCAAGCTTGATTTACCGGATTATAAAGAGTACGAAGAATTCCACGTGTTGGATAATGGCGTAGGAATGGTCAGGGTTTTTGAAAGAGAAGTAGATGAAGCACTAAAAAAAACCAAGAATTTAAAAATAGACAAGAAATTTACTGTTTTGACTGGCACTCTGGCATATGATTTTATGCGTAAAACTACTGCTAAGATTTGTCAAAAGCTAGAAGGTGTTGTGATAGATGTCATCGAAATCAAAAACGATTATTTTGGCAGGGATGTAAATGTTTCAGGTTTGATTACTGCGTCTGACATAATCAGCCAGGTCAAAGGAAGATTAGGATCAAATGTTTTGATTCCTGAAAATATGCTTAAAAAAGATGAGAACATGTTTCTCGATGATGTTTCATTAATAGATTTGGAAAAAGAACTGGGTGTTTCAGTGAAGCCCGTAGAAGTGAACGGATATAAATTGGTAAGAGAAATAATTGGAGAGTGAAAAATGGGAAGACCTATAGTAGCCATAGTTGGGAGACCAAATGTGGGCAAATCAACTTTATTCAACAGAATTGCAGGAAAAAGGATTGCTATCACAGAAGATACGCCTGGAGTGACAAGAGACAGAATATACGCAGAGTGTGAGTGGCTAGATAATCATTTTACCTTAATAGACACAGGTGGTATAGAACCGAAAAGCGATGATATTATTCTTAAACAGATGAAAAGACAGGCAGAAATCGCTATTGAAACAGCAGATGTTATATTGTTTATAGTCGATGGCAAAAATGGCATAACGGCTAATGACAAGGATGTAGCAGAGATTTTGAGAAAGTCACATAAAAAGGTTCTATTGATTTGCAATAAAATGGATTTTTATGTGGATAACAACAATATGTTTGATTTTTATGAGTTGGGTCTTGGAGAACCAATCTCCATTTCATCAACGGAAGCCCTTGGGCTTGGCGACCTCCTAGACGATATTGTGGCAAATTTTCCAGAAGACAGCAATACTGAAGTCGATACAGATTTGATAAAGGTTGCTGTAATTGGTAAACCTAATGTGGGAAAGTCATCACTTATCAACAGAATATTGGGACAGGAAAGGGTCATTGTCAGTGATATACCGGGTACAACAAGAGATGCTATAGATACTTTTTTTGAGAAGGAAGACAAGAAATTTGTTTTTATTGATACAGCAGGTATCAGAAAAAGAAAGAAAATATTTGAAAACATCGAAAGATATAGTGTTGTGAGAGCATTTGCTGCAGTTGAACGAGCGGATATATGTCTTATGGTGATTGATGTCAACGAAGGTGTTACAGAACAGGATACAAAGATTGCCGGGTTTGCCCATGATAATGGGAAAAGTATCATCGTGCTGGTCAATAAGTGGGATTTGATAGAAAAGGATAACAAGACCTATCAGAAGTTTGTGGATGAAGTCAGAAATAGTCTGGCATTTATGACATATGCTCCAATAATTCCTATTTCTGCGTTGTCAGGACAAAGAGTAGATAAAGTGCTAGAAGAAATAATTGAAGTTTATGAGTTCAGAAATCTCAGAATTTCAACCGGCGTTTTGAATGATGTTATAAACAAAGCCGTTTTGATGAACCAACCGCGATCAGTAAAAGGCAAGAAGCTTAAGATATTTTATGTATCTCAGGTAAGTGTGGGTCCACCAAAATTTATCATGTTTGTCAATAATAAAGACCTGATGCATTTTTCTTATATAAGATATATTGAAAATACTATCAGGGATAATTTCCTATACAAAGGAACTCCTTTGTTAATTGAGATGAAAAACAGAGAATAAGAGTTAGGAGATGTTGAATGAGGTTATTGATTGTTGCACTAATGGGGTACATGATAGGCAATATTTCAAATGCTTATCTTATAGGTAGAATCTTTCTTAAAAAGGATGTAAGAAATTACGGAAGTGGCAATGCAGGAGCGACAAATGCATTAAGGGCTTTTGGCGCTAAGATTGGTATTGTGGTGTTTTTGTTGGACGTCATGAAAGGCGTTGTTGCTGTCTACATAGGTAATCGTATAAATCCTGAACTGGGTGGTTTCATAGCGGGCATCTCAGTAATTGCCGGGCATAACTGGCCTGTGACTTTGAAATTCAAAGGCGGTAAAGGGATTGCTACATCAATTGGTGTGATGCTGATGATTAATCCTTTGCTATCATTGATATGTTTTACAGTAGCCTTGTCAATTGCAATTATTACAAGGACTGTATCACTTGGATCGCTAATAGGTGTTGCTATAGCTCCAATCATTATACTTTTCTTCAAGCCTATTGATTACCAGCTCCTTGTGTTTACTTTGATACTGTCTTCTATGGCGATTTTTAGGCATAGGGCTAATATTTTAAGATTGGTAAAAGGTCAGGAAAACAAATTATAAGAAGGATGATGAAATGAAAAGTAAAATTACAGTTTTAGGTGGAGGAAGCTGGGGAACAGCAGTATCCAAGCTTTTAACCGAAAACAAACACGAGGTTACCATCTGGATCAGAGATTTTGAACGCGCAGCTATAATTGACGGTGAAAGAGAGAACAAGAAATATCTGCCGGGCATCTCACTTCCTAAAAATCTGAACATATCCAGCGACGTGGAGGAATCAATAGCCGATTCAGACATGATTGTTATTGCCGTTCCCACACAGCAGGTACGGTCAGTACTGGAAGGATTAAAGCATAGAGTTAACAAAAAAACAATAATTTTAAACCTTTCAAAAGGATTGGAAAAAAACACTTTATATAGAGTATCGGAAATTTGTGCTCAGGTTTTGCCTGACAACAAGTTTGTCGTTCTCTCAGGACCTTCTCATGCGGAGGAGGTTGCATTGAAGATGCCTACTACTGTTGTAGCGGCTTCAGATGATGACAACTGCTCTAAAATAGTTCAGGATATGTTTATGAACGAATATTTCAGGGTTTACACCAATTCTGATGTAATAGGTGTTGAAATAGGAGGCGCTCTGAAGAATGTTATTGCTCTTGCAGCTGGAATTTCTGACGGACTTGGTTTTGGGGACAATACAAAAGCAGCATTAATCAACAGAGGTATTCAGGAAATTTCAAGACTAGCAGAAAAAATGGGTGCTGACAAATTGACTTTCCTGGGACTGTCCGGTATCGGTGATTTGATTGTAACCTGTACGAGCATGCATAGTAGAAACAGACGAGCAGGTATTTTGATAGGTAAGGGCTATGCCATTGATAAGGCTGTCAGTGAAATCGGGATGGTTGTTGAAGGTATCATTACCACACATGCTGCTCATGAATTAGCTGAAAAACTATCAGTGGAAATGCCTATCGTTGAAGAATTGTATGCTGTTCTGTATGAAAGTGAAAAGGCGGCTAATGCGGTGGAGAAACTGATGAATCGAGAAAAGAAAGATGAAACAGAAAAAGAGTGAGGGATTGTCAAGTTGGCAAAGAAAAAGAGGAAAGCAAATGTTTTTAACTTCATACTATTACTTCTATTTCTCTCATTTGTAATATACCTGATCGATAATTGGAGAGTAACACAGGAGACTTATGTTCTAAATGAAGACACTCTGGAAATCACTCTAGAGATTGAGGCTGCTGTCATCAAGGATGAACGAATTGTTCATGCCTTAAGTGATGGCGATGTCAGTCTGTTTAAAAGGCAAGGGGACAGGGTAAAATCAGGCATTTTGATTGCTCAGCAGTTTAACGACTATGATTCAAAAAGCATATCTGATGAGTTGAACATTATCAATGAGATTATCAGTGTCAAACAAGGTAACAAAGCATCCAACGATAAGGTTGGAACATCTTACTACAACGAGATAAAGAGTGATATACAAAGCGCTCTTTTTTCAAAAGATTATCAATATGTTATGAGGACTGTAAACAATCTCGATACTAATGATTTCAATTACAGGTATTCAGGCTATGAGAGCTACACTTTGGCAGAGCTGATCAATCATAGGGACTCACTGCGCAAAAACATTAGCTCTGAAAAGATTTCTTATTATAGTCCTGGTGGCGGGATAGTGAGTTATTCTTTTGATGGTCTGGAGATGGTGTATTCTATAGATCGATTATCAGAAATCAGCTTAAATGATGTCAAAAAGTTAAATTATCAGAATTATACTACATTGAACAAGACAATCAGCAACAATGAGCCGATGTTTAAAATTATAGATAACTTTGATTGGTTTTTGGCTTTTGAGATCGATAAAAGCTATATGTCTGATCTACAAGATAAAAACAATCTAAAAATAAGACTTAAAAAAATTGATAAGGTCATTAACACTACTATATTTCGGATACAAGATTACGGCGAAAAATTCTTATTGATATTAGAGACGGATAAATTTCTTCATGATTATATAGATGACAGGTATATCAAAGTGGATGTCATTCTTCACGAATTCTCAGGACTTAAGATCCATAAGGATTCAATTGTTGAGCAGGATGGATTGATTGGAGTCTATGTTAGTGACACCAACAAGGTAGTTAGATTCAGACCAGTTGAAATAATTGGAGAGAACCAAGACTTTGCTGTTGTAGACGAGGGAGAGAAGGTTAATGTGGGTAGTAGGGGACGAATTCTGATAAATGGTGAATATTTTAATACTATAAAAATATATGACAACATAATAATCAAACCAGAAAATGTATACGATGGTCAGATTTTGAGGTGATGAAGTGAGTATTAACGAAAATGTAGCATCATTGATTCTTGAAGTGAAAAATGTTTGTGATAGTTGCAATAGGGATAGTAGCGATATTCGCATTGTTGCGGTTACTAAAACAGTTGGAATTGATGTAATGAAAGAAGCTGTAGAGAACGGACTGACTGATTTAGGTGAGAATAGGGTTCAGGAATTGATGGAAAAAATAGAACAATTCGATGAATCAATCACTTGGCATATGATTGGACACTTGCAAAGGAACAAGGTTAAATATATAATTGATAAAGTAAGCCTTATCCATTCTCTTGATAGTGAAAGACTGGCAGAAGAAATCCAAAAGCAGAGTCTCAAACGACTTAAGAAGACAGATGTTCTGATAGAAGTAAATGTTGGGAGTGAGGATACTAAGTTCGGTATTAAACCGGAAGAAATTTTGGATTTTGCCAGAATTATTAGCAAATATGACAATATCAGGCTAAGAGGCCTGATGACTGTAGCACCCTATGTTGAGGAACCTGAAAATATCAGACCTCTAATGAAACTGATGCATCAAAAGTTTAATGAACTGAAATCGTTGAACCTGAAGAACAGCTCGATTGACACTTTATCTATGGGTATGTCCAATGATTTCAAGATAGCATTGGAAGAAGGTGCCACTATGATAAGGGTTGGATCATTGATTTTCGGAGAAAGATCTTAAGGAGGTTATTATGTTTAAAAAATTTAAGGATATTATTGGTTTATCTGACCTTGAGGATGAATATGAAGAGGACCAGAGTGTTGTTGAAGTAAAGAAAGAAGAATACAAAAAGAAAGAAAATGGAGTAAGCTTGAAGAGCAAACCAACAAAAGCAAAAGAATCGATCAATGTTTCTGATAATGCTGACTTGTTTATAATCAGCCCCAGAAGATACGAGGATTGTGCTGGCGTAATTGATGAGTTGAAAAGGAAAAAAACCATCGTATTGAATCTTGAAGATCTTGATTTGGAGTTAAAAAAACAGATTTTTGAATTTGTCAAAGGTGGTGTTTATTCACTTGAGGCAAATATCCAGAAAGTGTCAGCAGATATTTTTGTAATAGCGCCTTATAATGTTGAAATAAGCGGAAAGCTTAAGTACAATTCCGACAAAAATAGATTTACATGGGAGTAGAATCATGACTATAATCAAAACATCAATCTATAGGTTATTTAGCCTAATAGAACTACTAATACTGGCTAGAATCATCATGTCATATATACCAAGCCTTAGAACATCCAAGTTTTATGATGTAATCTTTCAATTGACTGAGCCTATACTTTATCCAATAAGAGAGCTCTTATTCAAGATTGGACTCAATAAAGGTATGCTTGATTTTTCACCTATTGCCGCATTTTTATTGTTGAGCATTATTAGAAATCTTATAATATCTATTCTTTAATGATTAAGAACATTTACAGCTATATAGACAGCTTGAAAGATGATGAACGGTTTATTGCAAGACGTATTTTAGACCTTCAATCTGTCGTAAAAGAAAGTCAGAAATACAAAAGCACTGATTTCCTAACATTCAGTGAGGTTACGATTGCCAGATCAGTACTTAACTTTTTTAAAGATATCGAATACATTGAGACCGGTCTGTCAATAAACGCTGAAAGAAAAATTTTCATTATCTCTTCGGGAGATATTGTTTTAACAGCTTCATTGACTGAGATTTTCTCGATGATAAAAATCAGAAATTTACCCACCACTATAATACATAGAGATGTCTTGGGCAGCCTTTTATCTCTGGGCATCAACAGAAGCAAGGTTGGAGACATTTTTTTTGTTGGACGTGACGCGTACATAATCATAAAGAAAGAGTTAGAAACCTTTATATTGGAAAACTTTAATCAGATTGGCAATCATAAGATTAACACCACACTGGATCATATTGAAAATGGTTACAATCTGGAGCACAGCTATAAAAGCATTGAATTGATAGTATCATCCTTGAGGATTGATAACGTGGTATCGTCAGTTGCAAATACATCAAGAAGCAAATCTCTTATGCTAGTCGACAACGGTAGTGTTAAGCTCAATGGTGTTACAGATTTGAAGAAGAATCAGATGATTGTTGAAAACGATGTATTTTCTATTAAAGGCATAGGAAAATTTAAGTTTGTGGGTATAAAAGGTAGCACAAAAAAAGGCAATCTGATTCTGCAGCTTAAAGAGTACATATGAGAGGAGCAAAGATGACAATAGGAATAATCGGTGCGATGGACGAAGAAATACTTTTATTGAAAAATCGTCTTACAAACCTAAGAATATTAAAAGATAGGGTTTTTGAAATATACAGTGGACAGTATAACAACAAAGACGTAGTTTTGGTGAAATCAGGTATAGGAAAGGTAAATGCGGCTATTGCAGCAAGTGTATTGATCAATAATATGAATGTTTTAGCCATAATCAATACAGGTATTGCCGGTTCTATCAAAAAGGCGGTTGGACTAGGAGATGTTGTTATCTCATCTGATACCCAGCAATATGATGTTGACGTGACAGCTTTTGGCTATAAGTTGGGAACCATACCAAGATTGGAAACTTCTGTTTTTAAAGCAGATACACACCTGATTGATTTGTGCAAAAAATCTATTCATGACAAGACAAGTTATCATATTGGTAGAATTGTATCGGGAGATAGATTTGTCAGTTCAGATGAGTTCAAAAAACAACTAGGCTTGCAATTTGATGCCTATTGCGTAGATATGGAGAGTGCCTCTATAGGGCATGTTTGCTATTTGTATGATATTCCATATGTTGCCATTAGATGCATATCTGACAATGCTGATGAGACTTCCTTGGTCAGTAATCAGGATTTTGAGACATACACTGCTGAAATTAGTGCTGCTATAACTCTGAATGTTATAGAATTGATGTAGACATGGAGGTGCTATGCATATTCTAATCGTTATAATACTGGTTGCTATTGATCAAATCACAAAAATTATGGCCCAGCAGATATTGATGTTTTCTGAGCCAATCGTATTGATAAACAATTTTCTACAGCTTAATTATGTGGAGAACAGAGGGGCTGCATTTGGGATACTCCAAGACCAGCGGATTTTTTTTGTTGTCATGACAATAGCAGTGCTAGGCGCAATCGTTTATTATAGATACAAGAACAATAAGCTAACCAAATTGAGTCGAGTCATCTTCGATTTCATTGTAGCCGGTGCAATTGGCAATCTGATTGACAGAATTAGGCTGACTTATGTCATAGATTTTATTGATGTTAACTTTTGGGGATTTTATGATTTTCCAGTATTTAATTTTGCTGATGTTTTTTTGGTTTGTGCGACGATATTGCTGTCTTTGATGATATTATTGGATAAACATGAGTTGGGATGATGAGATGAATCAGGAAGCGATTAAAGAAACGCTGATTGTTGAAGATGATGGTATCAGACTGGACTTGTTTTTAAGTGACTATTACGAGAATATGTCAAGAACATATCTCCAAAAGCTTATTAAGGAAGAATGTATCTATGTAAATGGCATCATCAAAAAAAAGAACTATATACTGGAAACTGGAGATATAATTGAAATTAATCTTCCAAAACCCCAACTATTGAAGGTGGAAGCTGAAGACTTAGATATTGAAATTGTCTATGAAGATGAATCTCTAGCGGTAGTCAACAAACCACGGGGAATGGTGGTGCATCCAGCACCGGGAAATTACACTGGCACAATGGTTAATGCGTTGCTCAACAGACTAGACACATTGTCAAGTATTAATGGTGTTATACGCCCTGGAATTGTTCACAGACTAGATAAGGATACAACTGGATTGTTAGTGGTTGCAAAGAACAACATAACACATCAGTCACTGAGCATGCAGATTAAAGAGTACAAAGCCGAGAGATTTTATATAGCTTTAGTCCATGGCAACGTGAAAGATAATCATGGCGTTATAGACCTACCGATAGGTAGAGAGGAAAAAGACAGAAAAAAAATGGCCGTTACAGAAAAGAATTCCAAGCATGCAGTTACCAATTATGAAGTTATCAGTCATTATCACAAGTACACACTATTAAAGCTTCAGCTTGAAACAGGAAGGACACATCAAATCAGGGTTCACCTGAGCTACCTGGGTTATCCTATTGTGGGAGACATGCTCTATGGTCGTAAGGAGAATCAATTCAGCTTTCATGGACAACTGCTGCACGCTAAGCGATTAACCTTTATCCATCCCTTTAAGAAGGTTAGAATGGATTTTGACAGTGACCTGCCAGCTGATTTTCAAAAAATACTAAAGATATTGGAGAATGAGTGAGATGAAAACAAAAGCATTGATTATGGATGAAAAATCAATCACCAGAGCTTTGACTAGAATTGCGCATGAAATAATCGAAAAAAACAAAGGTGTAGATGGATTGGTCATCATTGGTATCAGGTCGAGAGGCGTTCCATTAGCAAAAAGGATTGTAAACAGCATAAAGGAAATAGAAGAACAAGATGTTCCGTATTTCAGTCTGGATATATCACCCTACAGAGATGACATTAGCTCAGAAAATTTGACACCTAAACCTGACAGCGAATTTGATGTTGAAGGCAAAATCATCATTCTGGTCGATGATGTCTTATTTACAGGAAGAACTGTGAGAGCTGCATTGGATGCAATAATAGATCTCGGCAGACCCAACAAGATCGAACTGGCTGTATTGATAGATCGTGGCCATAGAGAACTACCAATTAGAGCTGATTTTGTCGGTAAGAACGTTCCAACATCAAAGAGTGAAAGGGTCACCGTAAACATTGAGGAAATTGATGGAATCAATCAGGTGCTGATACAGGAATAGCAAAACATTAACTCAGATCCGGTTTTTTAGGTTCAATGATGAGAGAAAAGTTTTCATTGAAAATGACAAAACCGGGCTTTGCATTTTTGGGCTTCCTCAAATTCTGTTTCAGGGTGTAGTCTACCTCAACTTTTTCAGACCCTCTACTTCTGCTGTAGTAAGCAGCATAAGCTGCAGCTTCTTCTAGAACTGCATCAGGGACTTCTTGATTATCAGAACGGATGATAACATGTGATCCTGGCACACCTTTAGCGTGGAGCCAAATATCATTCTTTGTGGCAATAACAAATGTCAAAAAATCATTTTGTTCGTTATTTTTGCCGATGAAAATTTCAAAACCATCCTTTGTTACGACTTGTAGTGGTTTGCTTTTTTCCGGTTTCTTCTTCTGTGTAGATTTTTTAATATAGCCTGATTTGAATAACTCTTCTTTTATTTCATCCACCACGGTTATTTCAACAGCTTCTTCCAATGAAAATAATACGTTTCCCAAATAGACAAGGCTTTCCTGGGTGACATTAAGTTGTTTTCTAAGGTATTTCTCGGCACTTTTGAGTTTGTTGTATTTCTTATAATATCTCTGGGCATTTTTAGATGCATTAAGACTGGGGTCCAGCTCGATTTTGATCTCTTCGTTCTTTGCGTAATCAAACGCAATCAATTCAGTATCTTTAGTTGAGATTTTATGCATATTGGCTAGAATCAAATCACCAAAAAGCTTATACTTTTCTCTGATTTCAGAATTGATCAGTTCGATTTTCAAATAGCCAAGCTTCTTCTCGTATTTATCAATCAATGATGAGATTTTTTTCCGCAAATCAGACGTTTTTTGCTTATAGCTGATGAACTTGGATTTTTCAAGATAGAAAAGATCCAATATCTCATTGATACTCTGATAGCCAATCTGCTCCAGATAGGACAAATGCTTTAATTTGAAACAATAAAAATCCATGTACTCTTTCGATTTTTGATCAATAAAAATCATTGGTTCGAAGCTATACTGTGACATGGATGACTTAAGAGCCATCAAGGTTTCAATTAGCTTGGACACACTAGTATCATTCAAGGCTCCAATTGAATCAGAGTCGTCTATACCTGATAGAAAACATACTTCTCTGCTTAACAGAGGACTGACCCCATAAAAAGATCCTAATAGAAACTTTCCGGTTCGTACTCCTTGATTAGAATTCTTCAAAAGCAGTCTGATTTGAGTTTCATCCACATTCAGCAAATTATATTTTTTATCAAAATTAGGCATTCTGTATTTGATGCCAGGATATACTTGTCTTTTGCTACTGATACTTAAGCTAATTCTTTTAATGCATTCCAGCACCATGTTTTTTTCATCTGTAAGGATAATATTACTGTGCTTACCCATAATCTCAATATATACCCTTCTAGTTGTTTCGGATTTGAGTTCGTTTTTTGAAGCCACTTCAAGCATAATAACTCTATCCATATTGATTTGTTTTATTTTTTTATTATACCACCGGTCAAATGTTTTCTTAAGAACATGCAGAAAGAGGGTGGAGAGGTAGGATTCAGGTATTTTCCAACAGTAATATTTATCCGAGGATAAGTGCTGTTAGCGGATAGCAGCAACTGCAAATTTTTACTGGAAGATCTGAGATTTAGGATAATCTCATCCTTTTCTGGCTGATATATTTTATCTATTTTACTATCTATTATCGTATTGTTCAGTTCATACACTAGGTTTCTGACGACAAATCCATCTAAAGACATTTTATTCTCCTATATTTTATATTCAATTCCTTAATGATACGTTGATAATTGCATTTGATAGTGTTAATATATAGTATAAATAATTTTGAGGGAGGAATCAATGAGCTTTGTTAGCAGCATGACAGGTTTTGGCAAGGGCGAAAGCAGCAATGAAGACATCAGATTTACTGTTGAAATAAAGACAATCAACAATAGGTATAATGATATTAACATAAAAATACCAAAATTTATACGGGGTTTTGAAGAGAATATCAGAAAAATAGCTAAAAACAAGATCAGCAGAGGAAGAATTGATATCTTTGTATCTTATGAGGTTTTAGCAGGAAGCGATACACAAATAAAAGTAAATGAACCAATTGCAATAGCCTATAAAAAAGCCATAGATGAGTTATCCAGCCTGTTAGGGCTCACAGGAGAGCCTGATCTGGATACCTTGCTCAAAATGCAGGATATACTGGAGATTCAAAAGACAGAAGGCGATAGCGATAAGAATTGGATCACCCTTGAACAAGCCTTAAGCCAAGCCATGGATGAGTTGACATCTATGAGAAGAATAGAGGGAGAGGCCCTGACAAAGGATATTCTTAACAGTGTAAATCAGGTTGAAATTCTTATTGAAGAGATTTATGCGTCAGCTCAAACTGTTGTGGAGGAGTATAAGGAAAAACTTGAAAAAAGAGTCTCTGAACTAATAGGAAATAAATATAATCTTGATGAAAGCAAACTATACAATGAAATAGTTTTTTTTGCGGATAGATCTGACATAAATGAAGAATTGGTTAGACTGAAAAGCCACATGAAACAGTTGGCAGATACATTGACAGAAGGTGGCGTAATAGGTCGTAAACTGGATTTCATTCTACAGGAGATTAATCGTGAATCAAACACCATAGGTTCAAAATCAAGTACAATCAAGATTACTCAGAGTTCTGTAGAAATAAAAAATCATATTGAAAAAATGAGAGAACAGGTCCAAAACATTGAATAGGAGCATCATATGAAAATGATTAATATAGGGTTTGGCAATATCATCTCTGAAAACAGGGTGATAGCCATTGTAAGTCCTGAATCGGCGCCCATCAAAAGAATGATAACAGAGGCAAGAGAAGGCAATAAGCTGATTGATGCAACCTATGGCAGAAAAACCCGAGCGGTTATAATCATGGACAGCAATCATATAGT
>JAHRFV010000106.1 GCA_019084435.1 Dethiosulfatibacter sp. | reverse complement strand
TGTATGTTATCATTCCTTGTAAGCATTGATTTCCTCCGCTTTTTGATACTTATATTATACCAAAAAACTGAAAAAGAATCCTCTTTTCCGAGAATTCTCTTTCTTACATTTTCGTAATTTTTGACTTTGTCAGCAGTCTGACCCGACAATTTGTCGGGTTTTATTTTTAATGATTCTAATATTCTTGCCTAAAAGATCTTTCGTACATTTCACATTCTTTCTGAATGCACTTGTTATTCACGTTGTGTATGCATGTGATTGTACCACAAGCCTTGAATTTTGTTTTATTGACTGTTGATTTTTTTGAATTTTTGATGTTCATTGTAATACCTCCAATAAGCTTTTTATATAAATGCGATTTTGCAATAATACGATTATCGCTTTCAAGTTGAGCTTCATTATTTCAACACCTCTATTAGGGATAATTGAATTATAGCACCTCAAATGCAAGTTGTCAAACTATTATTGCATAAAAAACCAATAAAAACTGATTTACATATATATTCAGTAAAATATGCAAGATTTTAATTATATTATCTAAAAGCCACAAGAAAAATATTGGTTTGGAACTATAGGATTATGCAAGAAAAAATGAAATTAATGCATAATGCAGTAATGCGAAGCCATGAGTTTCAAAAAAAAGTATCCGGTTGCCTCTGGCAACCGGATCCAACCGTACAACAAAACAAATATATATTTTAAAGAGGGGGGAATTTATAAACCATAATCATTATATACAAAAAAACCTATTTGTAAACAACAAAATTGTTAAATAAATGCAACAATATATGGACATTATATGTCCTTATTGTAATTACTTACTATTAGCGTTCGTATGTTGCCTATGAGATATAGAGATCCACAAAATAAATTGACATGATTAGATTCGGTTTGAATATAATCTAAACTTTGTGCTAAATCATCACACACAGTAACTTTTATTTTCGAGAGTCCATTAATCATCTCTGCAGTATCGACAGCGTTCTTTGCTCGGGGACTATCCGGTGTCAAAGTTACAACATCTGAACAATGAGAGAGCAGTGTTTTTAAAGATGAGCTGATTTCCTTATCAACTAACATGCCGAAGAACAAACGGATATTGTAGCTTTTGAAATACGCTTCGATATTTTCAGCTAATCGCTCTAAACCATCTGAATTATGAGCACCATCAATAATGATAAGTGGTCTTTGGCTTAGTATTTCCATTCTGCCATTAAATGTGACTGTTTCGAATGCCTTGGTTATATGGCTTGGAACTATCTTATAACCTTTGTTGATTAAGACCTCTATTGTTTTTAGAACTGTGAGGCAATTTATTGCTTGATGGGATCCAATCAGATTCAATGAGAAAATCTCTATACCTGTATCGGTAGACTTATTATTATAGATCAGCTTTTGTCCATGAGGACCGAAAGATACGATACTAATGTCTTTTTCATCAACTGTATGAATTATAGCAGATTTTTCGACCGCAAAATCTCTAATGACTTCGAACACTGTCTCTTTCTGAGGGTATATGACAACATCACAGTTGGGTTTTATGATTGATGCTTTTTCAAAGGCTATTTTTTCCAAAGTATCGCCTAAATACTCACTATGGTCATTGCTTATGCTGGTTATAACAACTACTTCAGGTGTCTTAATAACATTGGTGGCATCTAGTCTGCCGCCCATACCTACTTCAAGAACAACAATATCAACAGCCTTCTGATTATAATAGACCATTGCTGTAGCTGTAACTACTTCGAACTCGGTAGGATGACTGAAACCTTCATTGAGCATATCATCAATAGCATTTTTTACGATAGAGACGGATGATGCAAGATCTTCATTTGCTATTGGAGTATTATCTATCTGGATTCTCTCGTTGAAGCTTTCCAAATAAGGGGAAATAAACAAGCCGGTTCGATAGCCGGCCTCTCTTAGCACATAAGATAGCATGACACAAGTGGAACCTTTACCGTTTGTTCCAGCTACATGGATAAATTTCAACTTGTTATGGGGATCGCCAAGTCTGTGCATCAGTTCGGTGATGTTTTCCAAGCCTAATTTTGATCCGAATTTATAGGTTGAGTGAATGTACTCGATTGCTTCATTATGATTCATTGATTGCTCCTGCTTTCAAGTTGATTTTACATGGGGTATCTTGATAATAGATCCTGAACTATATTCTTAGAAGAAGAAGACCTGTAAAATTTCGATAGACTTTTTTTCATTTGATTGAGGTATTCTTCATCATTCAGCACATGCACTACGTGTTCATAGACTTCGTCAGAAGTTTTGGCAATCAAAGCGGCACCCTTGTGTACAAAGTAATCAGCATTCTCTTTTTCCTGACCTGGTATTGGTTTATAAAGAATCAGAGGAAGCTTAGCGGCTGCAGCTTCACTAAGGGTTATACCACCTGGCTTTGTAATCATGATTGTTGCTAGTCGATACAATTCGTGAATTTCGTCGATATAACCAAATGTTTTGACGTTGCTCAAGCCAAGATTATCTATCTTGGATCTAAGTTTTAGATTATTACCGCACACCAGTAGAATCTGTATATCTACAATCTTGTTTAGTTTTGTGCACACATAATCCAGATCCTTAGATACACCTGCAGCTCCAGCAGAAATTAGGATTGATTTTTTATCTGTATCAACCTGGTACTTCTTTGCAACCTTAACTATATCAATTTCTTCTTCAAAGCCTGGTCTGATTGGTATACCGGTAACTTCGAGCTTATTGACAGGGATATGCATTTTTATCAGCTTCTCTTTTAAATCATCTGTTGCCAGATAAATCCTGTCAAAATCTTCGTTGATCCACAGTCTATGACAGCAATAATCCGTAACAACATTGATCACGGGTACACCCATTTGATATTTCCTCATGAACTCAGGTGCAGACAGCATTGGAAATGTATTGATGATTATTTGTGGATCATATTCCCTAATTATCTTTTTGAGTGTATGGTATCCAAACATTCGATAAACGTTAATCAACCGGGTGGAAGATATTTTATCGATTCCATAGTAAAAATATGAATAAGTGCTTCCTAGATTGAATAAACGATTATGAGTTTTGGAAATATTGCTGGTGAGCATAGGATGTGATTCAGTGAACAGATCGCGAACAATTACATTACATCCTTCTTGCTTAAAAGTTTCGGCTAAAGAACTCGCTGCCATTTTATGGCCATTTCCGAAGGGAGCGGTTAGTATTAGAATATTTAAGTTTTTCATCGTGTCACCTCCTCGATATATTATAGCATATAACAAATCCATTGGTAATAGGTTAAAGAATTGTTAAAAATATATTAACCTTTGTAGTGTAAAGAAAATAATACAAAAACCCCCAAAAACATTCAAAAATAGATTGATATATTTTAAACAAAGTTGTATAATGGTATTAGGCTGATTAGTGTTAATCATAATTAACAAATTTGGTGATTTTCTTGGGGGTGTTGATCTGTTAATAAACGAAATTATGATGAAAAATCCTGTCATCATATATGAAAACGAATCATTACTTGATGTTCATGAAAAAATTAAGAAATATAGTGTCGATAGTTTTCCAGTTCTAAATATGCATAATGACCTCACTGGCATCTTGACCGGGCAAGCTTTAACGATGTCCCTAGATGATTTATCAGGAAAAACAGTCAATGATATAATGAAGCCCGTTGATGAGCATTGTATTGTTAAAGAGTTCGAAGACACAAATACAATATTCAACAAATCATGTGAGTTATTTTTTGTAGTAGACGATTTGGGCAAATTTAAAAGCTTAATTCGAAAAAGACATGTGATGAAAATGCACTATGAAAAACTGGAGTATAGTCTCTCTAATAAAAAATCAATTATGTCATGTGTTGACAGTGGCGTGTTGCTGTTAAACAGAGTTGGTAATATAGTAGAGGCAAATAAAAGAACAGAAGATATTTTTGATCTTGATTCAAATGAGATTATAGGATTGAACATTTCAGAGCTTATAGATGACTATGATCTCTCAAGTATAAAAGCTGAAGAGAAAGAAACCTACAGCACAGTTTTGAGTTTAGGAAATAAGAAGATTATCATTTGCAAAGAACCGGTTCTGAGGAAAAATAATTATATCGGATGTGTCCTGACAGCCCGAGACATTACCGAGTATAACCTAATAGAAGAGCAGCTGAGTTCGGAAAAAACAGAAAAGGAAATATTGAAGACCATTTTTGATATGGCATATGATGGGTTGATTGTTGTTGATGCAGAAGGCTATGTAAAAATGATATCAAATGCTTACAAGAAGTTTCTTGGACTTGAAAAGGAAAAACTTGAAGGAAAACATGTCACTGAGGTGATTGAAAACACCAGGCTTCATATAGTCGCAAAGACTGGCATTTCAGAGATAGGTGATCTGCAAAAAATAAAGGATAACTATATTATAGCTTCTAGGATTCCTGTATTTGAAAATGGGAAAGTCACCAACGTAGTTGGAAAAATAATGTTTCGTAATATTGGCGAGTTGGACGAACTATATAACAAGATTACTAAAATCGAGCAACAGCTTGAAAACTATCGAGATGAAATAACTCAGATGAATAAGGCAAAATATCGTTTCAGCAATATAGTTGGAAAAAGCAATGCCATCAAGCAGGCAATCAGCATGGCAAAAAAATCAGCTTATACTGATTCAAATGTGCTGATTTTAGGCGAAAGCGGCACTGGGAAAGAGCTTTTTGCCCAATCTATACACAACTCAAGTGCAAGAAGAGGAAATCCATTTATAAAGGTAAACTGTGCAGCCATACCAGATGACCTATTAGAGTCGGAACTATTCGGTTATGAAGAAGGTTCATTTACTGGGGCTAAAAAAGGCGGAAAGATAGGCAAGTTTGAAGCTGCGGATCAAGGCACAATTTTTCTTGATGAGATAGGAGATATGCCTCTCAATATGCAGGCAAAGCTATTAAGAACCATACAAGAGAGAGAGATAGAACGAATAGGGTCTACCAAGACGAAAAAGATTGATGTAAGGATTATTGCCGCTACTAATAGAAACATACAGCAAATGATAGAAGCCAAAAAATTCAGATTGGACTTGTACTACAGATTAAATGTTGTTACATTGAACATTCCAGCATTAAGGGAAAGAACGGAAGATATTGAAGAGTTAAGCAAAAGTTTCATAGAAAAATTCAGAGTCAGGTATCTTAAGAAAATTGAAACAATCAGTGAAAGTGCGATTATGAAACTGAAGCGATATAATTGGCCTGGGAATGTAAGGGAGCTTGAAAACATCATAGAAAGAGCAATAAATATTATAGATGAAGGATCCGTAATCAAACCGAAGCATTTACCTTTGGATATTACTAGCAACTATGATTTCGAGGAACTCAAAACTTTAAAGGAAATTGTTGAGGAAACCGAAAGAAAAGCCATGTTGAACTGTCTTGAGGCAGTCAACTATAATAAATCTAAAGCTTCTAAAATATTAGGTATCAGTAGGACGGCTTTCTATGAAAAAATTGACAAATACAATCTGGATGTGTAAACATAAAAGAACACAATTTATATTATAACTCTAAATATGTAAGGTTAAGTTAACGAATTTGTCCAGTTTTGTAAACTAAACAATACAAAAATTTCAAATTTTAACTAAAACAAGTGATAAATAATTAACAATAAAATCTTGCGTTTTTTAATCCTATACAACTACTGATAGAATGGGGTTTAGAGATTCTTAAAAGAAAGTACATTATTGGCATGAAATATGCATAGCTATAAATGTAAATAAAACAAGGAGGTTTCAGATGAAAGGCAAAACAATCAAAGAGATAAAAATCGGCGACAAAGCTTCTTTCCAAAAGACAATCAGTGAGTCGGATGTCTATCTATATGCAGGCATCACAGGAGATATCAATCCCGCTCATATCGATGAAGAAACATCTAAGAACACAATGTTTAAAGGCAGAATTGCACATGGTATGCTCACAGCAGGTCTGGTTTCAGCGGTTTTAGGAGTTCATCTTCCAGGTCCTGGAACAATTTATTTAGCACAAGAATTAAAATTCACAGCGCCTGTAAAATTTGGAGACACCATAAAAGCTGAAGGCGAAGTTATCGAAATAAACGAAGAGAAGAATAGAATAGTGATGAGAACAACCTGTACAAATCAGAATAATGTAGTTGTGTTAGATGGAAAAGCTACATGTATGCCACCAAAATAATAAGATGCTAATGCTTTGAATTGAAGATTAGAAGGTGAAATTAAGACTTTCTGAAAGAAAGTCTTTTATTCAAAATTAGATTGTTAAAAAAATATCTAAAAAAATATTGTAATCAAACAATGGAGGTTAAAAATGAACTTTAACATTACGAAAGAACAAATCTTACTTCAACAGCTGTATCGAGAATTCACAGAAAGAGAAGTAAAGACAATTGCAGCTGAGGTAGATGAAGAAGAAAGATTTCCTATCGAAACAGTTGAAAAAATGCAAAAATATGGCATGATGGGAATACAATTTCCTAAGAAGTATGGTGGAGCGGGTGGAGACAATGCTTCGTACATCATGTTGGTGGAAGAAGTTTCAAAAGCCTGTGGAACTACAGGGGTAGTATTGTCTGCCCATGCGTCATTATGTGCAGCTCCAATTTATGAGTTTGGAACAGAAGAACAGAAGCAAAAATATTTGGTACCATTAGCAAGCGGTAAAAAATTAGGCGCTTTTGGATTGACAGAGCCCAATGCAGGAACAGATGCTGCAGGTCAGCAGACTAAAGCTGTACTCAATGGCGACCATTATATATTAAATGGTTCGAAAATATTCATTACCAATGCATCATATGCTGACACTTTTATAGTTATGGCTATGACAGACAAATCTGTTGGAACAAAAGGTATTTCAGCTTTTATAGTAGAAAAAGACTTTGAAGGTTTCTCAATTGGAAAAAAAGAACTGAAGCTTGGAATCAGAGGATCAGCAACATGTGAACTGATATTTGACAATGTGAAGGTTCCAAAAGAAAATCTTCTAGGCAAAGAAGGTAAGGGATTCTCTATTGCCATGAAGACATTGGATGGCGGACGTATAGGTATTGCTGCTCAAGCTTTGGGTATTGCTCAAGGAGCAATTGATGAGACAGTCAAGTATGTTAAAGAGAGAAAGCAGTTCGGAAAGTCTATATCTAAGTTCCAAAACACACAGTTTATGCTGGCTGATATGCAAACTAATGCTGATGCAGCAAGACTCTTGGTTTATAAGGCAGCTTTCAACAAAGATAATGGATTGCCATATAGTTATGAAGCTGCAATGGCAAAACTGTTTGCTTCAGAAGCTGCGATGAAAATAACCACACAAGCTGTTCAATTACACGGCGGGTATGGATACACCAGAGAGTATCCAGTTGAGAGAATGATGAGAGATGCGAAAATAACTGAAATCTATGAAGGAACTTCAGAAGTTCAAAGAATGGTAATTTCAGCACATATGCTATAGGAGGAATAAACAATGAAAATTGTCGTATGTATAAAACAAGTACCTGATACAAATGAAGTAAGACTTGACCC
>JAHRFV010000032.1 GCA_019084435.1 Dethiosulfatibacter sp. | reverse complement strand
GACTATTTCTTCAGCAATTATGGACTATTTTTTTCAAGTTAATGAAATAGATATTCCAAAATGGATTAGAGATGAACGGTTAGCCTTTGATGCACCTTACTACTACTCAAAAAGATTAACCGATTTTGAAAAAGTTAAACTGCAATTTACAAATCCAGGTCCTTTCAGGAGAAGAAATGTCTATTTTGAGTTAGATGGTTTGCAGAGAGTTTAAGTCAAAATCATAAAGCATTTTTCTGCCTTCTTTTCCTATTCTAAGAAGTTTCTCTTCATCCAATGTTCTGATGACTTCTCTTATTTTTGTCAACCCAAAATCTGTTAAATCTTCTAATTCATAAACAGATAGACCTTCTTCGCCAAATAATGTATTTTTCAATAACATCTCCATAATCTGTTTTTTTATGTTGTCTTCACTAGATAGTAAACCAATTTTTTGAGAAAACAAATCCAATTTGTTTTTTCTTTCATTTAAAGCCTCATTTAGATCAGCTAGTGCTTTTTCAATAATTTCTAAAAATCTAATCACAAAATAGGTTAAATCTCCTTTGTTGATTGGATCATTTGTAATCTTAAACATCTTATAGTAGGCATTAACATTAGAAAATATGGCTTTAGAGAGTTGATAAGCTACGATTTTTTCTAGTTCTTTTGAAAGGAGGTAACTGCTTATGAATCTACTGAGTCTGCCATTGCCATTATAGAATGGGTGAATATAACCGAACATATAATGAACAACTGCTATTTTTATTAAAGCATTGCTGTTGCTTTATAAACGATAAGTAAAGTTCTTTTATAGGACATATTTATCATATTTTATTGAATTTGATAATAATATGGATGTTTTGAATCGTAACCTATCAGAATCTTAGTCAAATGGATTTACTAAGAGGAATCAACAGTGCTTATATCCCACTTATAGAAGTGGGGGTCTTAGCACTGTTAGTCATCGGATAAATTAAAATCACTGATAGAAACCCACTGAAAAAAAGGAACATCGGTTATCTTAATATAATCAAATACAATGTTTTTTTCAGCATCAAATAAATATATTTCTTTTTCCACATGAATGACATGTATTGTATCACCACTTTGTTCACTGTAAAGCGTTATTAATTTATCCCTCTCCGTGTAACTTCCATTATCCAAGATTATCGCCTTGTTATTATTCTCTATTCTATAACGGTAGTACTTTTGATTCTCTATCTGATCCAACATAAAAATAAAATACTCTTCATCTCTCGTTTCTGAAGAAGCTATTTCTCTATGGTAAGTACCTACAAGTTCTAAAGATGTCTGAGGATCTAATGCCTTACCACATCCAAATAAAAGCAGTATGACTATTGTTAGCATTGCAGAATTAAAACTTTTTTTACCTTTTAAATTTCTATACATCTTCATCTAACCTCAATGGGAATAAGCTGCGTAGAATATATTACTTTTGTTTGGCCACCGCTCCATTCTTGCCATTGGTATCCTATAAAATCATCAATCCATACTCGTTTATAAATAATATATTTCTGAACTTGATAAGTGTTTTGGGCCCACAATCTATAATATCCCTGCTCCGGAACATTAACACTGTAACCTGTCACGTAACCTGTTCTCATGCCTATATTCAAACTGATGCTAATGCTCCCATGCACTCCTCCAAAATTCACAGTAACTGTTTCTGATGCTCCTGCTTCCGGATCATAGTAAAAACTCCCTCCATATTCCATATATACACCACCGGCTGGCACACCACTTACCCAACCTTCAACTGAAGCATATCTTAGAGGTGAATATTCTATTTTATAGTCTCCTGGATCATTTAGTACTTGTTGACCTTTGTTATTTAGTAATCTAGATGCTTCTTGTTCATCCAATCCATTCTGAATCAGTTGCTCTATTATTTGTTTTTTTTCGTTAAACTCCATAGTTTCCTTAGATACAATGTTTTTATAGTTTGAATAAGCTACTAATTGTGTAGAACTAGCTTCTTCAGCATAAACTACTTTCAAATTTGCAATACTCACTAAAGCATATAGGCATAGTAAGAATAAAACAATAATTTTCCTTGTCATAACAATAATCCTCCCTAAAATTGTACTTTCCGCTACAAATTTCTGTATCTTTATCGATTTGTTACTTGACCCTTTTATAGGTCATACAATACGGCTAGTTGCAACCTCTGACCCAAATATATCATAGAATCTTTATTATCAATATAAGTGTGATGAACTCTTGCTTCAATCTACTGCAGAATAAAAAAGTTACTCCTTATTATTGAGATTGATGTCAGGCACACACTGTTGCTTGAATATTTCGTTTGAAATGACCTATTGAATTCTTTTGTTTGACCCACAGTGTTCATAAAAGTGACCCTCGGTATTACCATGCCACAGGCTGACTTATCTAAGTCGTAGACTCTAATAAGCTTCCGCTACCGTAAACATATCCAAATGAAACCATTCTATACAGATATCCACTCAGAACGTACCAACTCTTACTTAATCCAGTGAAAGTTCCATCTTTTCTAATTGACCAATTATTAATACTATCCCAGTTTCCACTAGAATATCTTTGTAGCCAAATGTTGCACTCTTCTATCGCCAAATACACATTTCGATTAGGCGGTAGTTATTGTGTAGATATTATGTTAAAAAATATAGCAAATATAGCTATATGTATCGCTATATATAAAAAAGTTCTAAAAAGTTTTGTATCCTTAATAATATATGAAGTTGATTCATTCCAGGGTTGAATTTTCTTATCTTTACACAGATTATAGCTTTTCCAAAGACGAATAAGGTCATAAATAGGAATATTGAATCCCAATCCTGATACTATTACTCCAAATGTTCTATCAAATCCTTGCCTATATGTAAGATTTTTACCATTAAAATCTTCTATTCTTATTCCTAAGATTGCTTTTCCAGGTGTAGTTCTAAAGAAATGCAACCACAATGGTTCTAAAAATAACATCATACCTATTGCTATATATGAATCTAATATTCTACTTCTTCCTATCAAGTTCACATGAAAGGTAAATCTAAGAAAACTTAACCAAGTGATATTATATACAGCTATATCAAACACTCTAGCAAAGTATCTTCGCCATGGATGGAAGGGATGGTTAACTTCATTTCTTTCAGTAGATGCATAACTGGTTTCTTGATTTGAATTTGTTGAATTTCCATTTTCTTTTATTGTCATATTTTCTCCTATATATTGTTTTTTATCAGTCATTTTCTACACACCTCGTTTACTATGATTAGAAGCATTAATTAAAAATGCTTCTAATCATAAATTATTTATTTCAAATTGAATTCCATGCAAAAAGTAATTTTTATTATGTTTTTTTTAAGAACATGAGGTTGTTAATTGCTTTATTTTTTACTAATTAAACGCTAAATCTCCTTATTCTTGTTGGCTCTAAATTTGATTTAAGTGTTATAGAAATTCTCTACCAGAATCACGAACTGGTCCATATAAATAACTTCCATCTCCATAGAATATTGTATCTCTTTCATAGTAAAAATATGTATCATCACTTCCATAACGAATCCAAATTCCAATTTGTACATTGTCATAATTTCCGACAATCGCGGAAGCAACATCTATTAAAGCTGATAACGAAACCCATGGTGATAAAGCTGATAAAATTGCAAATATTGCAGCAGTGGTCATCCCATCACTGTCAAATTCTAACTCAGAATACTGCCATTGCCCCCAATTAATTGATAAAGGAATATAGCCAAAAGAGAGTTTTTCATTAATGTATGGACTACTGACAATTTGTGTATTAATTATCTCTCCATCTAAAAACAGATTTCCATTATCATTTATGGCAGTATGCAATATGGTACCGTCTAATGATTTTGCGTAAACTGTAACCTTACCATTTTCAATAATTCTTTCCACTGTAAAATCACCCAAAACATCATCAGTAAATACTTGATTACTGCTTGATAAATCCGAAGCATAACCATTAATTGGGATCAGACTCATTAAACAAACAACTAACAATAAAGATATTATTTTCTTTGTTCTTTTCATAATACTCTTACTTTCTTTTAAAACTATCCTTCTATACTTTTCCATGCTAATACCTCCTAATAAATTACAGACTGACTTATGTAAGTCGTAGACTCTAATAAGCTTCCGCCACCGTAAACGTATCCAAATGAAACCATTCTATACTGGTATCCACTTAGAACGTACCAACTCTCACTTAGTCCAGTGAAAGTTCCTGCTTTTCTAGCTGACCAACTTTTGATGGTATCCCAGTTTCCACTAGAATATCTTTGTAGCCAAATAATAATTTTTACCTCATCAGCATCTCTAGCATCAATAACCGATGTTAACATAGCTCTTCCAGATGAGGTAATATAGAATTCATTGTCAAAGGCCGTAATATTAGAAAATCTTGGCTGTGGTTCTATGTTTATTTCTTTAAATTCTTCAACTGCACTTACATTAATTGATATCACTGTTGATATAATCATAATACATAGTATGATTTTAAAAAGTCTCCGTTTCAAATCTTATCACCTCCTTAAATTGGCCTTCACTAGATATAACCATTTAAGACGATGATTTCTTACACTTAATTTGAAACTTTTTATTTTTTTTCTAGATTATTAGCGATTTTTATTATAGTATTTCTATCTAAACTGCTTTGAATTCTAAAAATTCTTTCATTATTGTTCCATATTAGAATAAATTGTTTGTCTTTTTCTATCAACATGCCTTCATTTCCATTTACATCAATTTCTATGATGGTGGCACCTTCTGTATCTATTTGCGATTCAAAGTTCATACCGCTTTGTATGATTTTTATATATTGACTCGAATTATTCTCAAATGTGATATGTTTACTGCTCCCAAATTCATTTGTAGAAATCAATTTAAAATTATCCGGTATGAATGTAGGGTAGTAATAGTCTTCCCAGTCAGCTGGAAATTCATCTACAAAGTTATTATCTATTTCTTCTTGAAGAGATATTGAACTGTATTTTTGATATGTTTCTATAATAATATTAAAAAAATTAGTTCTTATTGCTTCTACAGTCATTATTATTATTGAACTTGCTAAGCTTATTATCATAAATATTACTGCCACTTTTTTACTGATCTCTACAGCAGTTTTTTTAACTTTTTTAATTCTTTTCCTTTTTTCAATCTTTTCATTGTAGTCCAGAAACCATTTGTTAAGGCTTTCAGGGATTTCAATATCTTTAAATTTTTCTAAAATTTCATCTGTTTCTCTGTCTATATTTTTTACATGCTCATATCCAGTATTGTATAGAAACATTTGATTTAATTTTTCAAGTCTTTCTATTTCTTCATTAGACTGTTTTTTCATAATCCATTCCTTCTTTTTCCATTATTATTTTTAGCGTTCTTAATGCTCTATGAATTCTTGCACTGACGTTATTTTCGGTGATATCCAGTATTATAGAGATTTCTTTAATCTCTAATTCATGGTAGTATCGCAATGTCAATATATCTGCATAAGGTGAATGTATTTGTGTAAGATGCTTTATTATTTCATTACTCATTTCCATTTTTATAAAATCTTCTTCTATTAAAGTTTCATCATCTGGCAATCTATTGATTTCTTCATGTTCCAACATAACAATGCCTTTTCGTCTATTGTATGCATTGTATGAAAGGTTCCTTACTATAATAACCAGATATGCCCTTGTTTTCTTACACTTTATATCAGAAATTTTATACAAATTTTTAGATACACGTATTATCGCTTCTTGGACTATATCTTGAGATTCATGATGGTCTTTTAGTATGGAATAGGCTGTTATATACATATCTCTAAGATATGTATTATAAATTTTTTCTAACTTGCTTCTTGTTTTTTCATCTTTTATAGTCATTAAAAATGCTATCATCTAAACCTTCCTTCATATCTTGAATAGTTAAAATAATATAATTAGTTTTCTAGTATTTTTACTGTATCGAGTAAAGATATTCTATTTTCTAATATTTCTAGGCTATGTGATCATTTGAGAACAGATCTAAACTCTTATTTTGGTATATTTTACCATAGTAAGAATACAATGCAATACTTAGGGCGTAAACGACTTAATAAAGGGCGTGAACGACAATTTCTTAATTCTAAATCAAATCACGCTTATACTAACAAAAAAATAGTAGAGGAAACTAAGTTCCTCTACTATTTTTCAACCTTTGCTTTCAAATCAACAGGGTTCTTTGGTTCAGGTGGCGTTTGAAACGCCATCTGAGCCTTAGAAACCGTTATCCAGGGACTCTACAGTGCTTATCTCCCACTTATAGAAGTGGGAGTCTTAGCACTGTTAGTCATCGGATAAAGCCTTATTCGCTATGCTTGTCTATGAAATCTTTATCGATTTCTTTAACTTTTATATTTTCTTTAAAGAAGTCATCTAAATATTTCTGCCTTGCTTCATAGTTTTTCTCAATCATTCCTGCATTTATTAGAATATCTTCCCTGACCTTATCCTTAATTAGCTTTTCTTTATATAACGGAGGTGCAAATTCATTGTAAAATTGTTCTTCTGTTAAGCCCAGTCCATCAAGGTATTTTGCAAAAATCTCTTTTGTGTCTTCTGATTCCCAAGAAGATTTTTCAACCGAAATATATTTTTCCAATTCTTCTTTTGAAACTTCAATACCATTAATTTCTGCATAATTGAGTTCGAATTTTTCTCTATAAACATAATCGAAAGGATTCGATCCCCATGACAGAGATGATGAACTACCAGCGGCTTTCATTGAGTCCAATATAACCTTATTTATTAAAATTCGTTCTATAATCTCATGTTCATACACCGGTATATCATTAATATATGCAACAACATGTAAATTTTCAGGCGAATGGGATTTCTCATATATAATCTTCATTCCCTCTCCTAAATTATGTCCCCAATCAGCCAATCTACTTTGAATGTCCTCTCCAAATGCAACAAAAAGACCAGTAGTGAATATAGTTATCGCTAAAATTAAGCAAGTTACTTTCCATTTTTTCATTCATATCCTCCTCAATAATCTATAGATATACGTTTATACTACCAGTAGGACTCAAAAAAGATACCTTATTTCATATTGTCAATTAGAGATTTAAGTTCATTTTCAAAAGATCTTAAATTGTATTCAAACTCATTTATGGTTTGCATATTGAGCTTAAATACATGAATATAGGTTTCGCATAAATCACTTAAATCCCTGAGAAAAGATACGTCACTATCGGATAATGCCATTCTTTCTTCTTTGCTTAATTCTAGTAGTATCTCGCCAAATGGGTTAGAAGCATAAGAAACACCTGCAACTATTCTTTATCGTCTTTAAGTATTTTATCAATTTTATCTCGTAATTCAATATACATATATAATAATAAAGATACCATTACCGAACCATAAACTACTATACCTATCTCAGAACCAAATCCTATTATCATGACTCCTACAACCAAAGAAAGAAAAAAAATACTCAAAAAAAATGACATAATTTACTCCTTTATATTATTTATTTTAATATACTATCAATAATCGATGTTAGCATAGCTTTTCCAGATGAGGTAATATAAAACTCATTGTCAAAGGCCATAATATTAGAAAATCTTGGTTGTGGTTCTATAAAGTAGCCTTCACTAGATATAACCCGTTAGGACGATGATTTCTTACACCTAATTTGAAACTTTTTATTTTTTTCTAGATTATTAGCGATTTTTATTATAATAGTTCTACCCAAATTTTAGAATTTTCAAAACGTTATGATATACATCCTGGTATAGTGGTGGGAAGACTGCAAAGAGATCAACAGGGTTCTTGGGTTCAGATGGTGTTTGAAACACCACCTGAACCTTAGAAACCGTCATCCAGGGACTCTACAGTGCTTATCTCCCACTTATAGAAGTGGGAGTCCTAGCACTGTTAGTCATTGGATAGAAGTGTGTATGTGGGAGTCTTAGCACTGTTAGTCATCGGAGAAATTTACGAAATGAAATAACAATTACTAGACAAGTAGTCATGAAATTTATAAAATTATAATAATCAACTGTTCATAGCTATATTTAATGATGATATTGGGGTGATTATTTGAGAATTGCAAGGAGATTTTTTAAAAAACAAGGGATTGTTTACTTAGTTATTCTTACTATGTCATTACCTCTCTTAGGATGTAGTATGCAAGCATCAGTAAGAAACAGCACTTTTATCAATGGAGCTAATCAGTATGTCGAAGCTCTAAACAAAGTCTCTACTGGACAGAAAGTACATGGAAATATTCTTGTAGCTAAGGATGGCTTAATATTACTAAACAAAGGCTATGGACAGGCAAATTATGAAGAAAGTGTTGGTTTTACAGAAGATACAAAATTCTTAATCGGTTCAATTACTAAACCAATTACGGCTATTGCTATTATGCAGTTACAAGAAAAAGGGCTTTTGGACATCAATGACCCTGTTTCGAAGTATATACCGGAACAAACAAGAGGAAATGAGATTACAATTGAGAATTTATTAAATCACACTTCGGGATTATCAAGGGATGTTAATGTTAGTCTCTATCATCCAATCCCTAAAGAAGAATTAATCAATAAAGCAAAAACCCAA
Organism: Dethiosulfatibacter sp.; assembly: GCA_019084435.1. The sequence goes on along the minus strand of JAHRFV010000032.1, from coordinate 5,021 downwards.
CCTTTAATTAGTGATCCAGGGATCTCAACTATTTATAGCAATATTAATTATAGTTTATTAGCATACATAGTAGAATACGTATCAGGTCAGACATACGAAGAGTACTTAGAAGATAATATTTTTAAACCTTTAAATATGAATTCTACAAAAGCAACAGCTTCAAATAATGACCTGCCTGATATGGCAGAAGGTTACTTTGTATCAGACTCTCAACTAAACAAGGTATCTGGAACAATATATGATGTATCTGTATTCTTCGGTGCAGGAAATATTTACTCAACTACTAAGGATCTTTACTTACTAGACAGAGGACTATATGAAGAGAAGATACTAAGCAGAGAATCAATGGAGATGATGTACGATAATGGCTATGGTTGGGGAGTAGGAGAACTCAATGGAAATAAGTGGGTAGGTCATAATGGTCTCTTAAATAATGGATATTCATCCACACTCTTAAGGTTCCCAGAGGAAAATTTAGTTGTTATAGCCTTATTGAATGTCAGTAATCAAGACAATTTGAGTTTTAATATTGCACAAGTCTTATCGTTAATGGCATTGGGTGAAGAGATTGTGTTGCCAATAGAGAAAGAAATGATTTCCTTAAGTGGAGATGACTTGCAGAGATTTGAAGGTGATTATGAGCTTGAAAACGGAAGTAAGGTTTCAGTACAATCAACTGATAATTATCTCATTCTAGAACCATCTATAAGGAAAATCAAGTTTTTCCCATACTCTGAAAGTCATTTTTTTGCTGAAGGGGTTGAATATAGAACAATAGAATTTACCTCAGATGATAATGGAGATATAAATGGATTACTGTTTCGCGAATGTGTTGTGGAATTTAAAGGGAAGAAAGTAGAGTAATGTCTGTTTTGAGGAGGATTTGAATTGACCATATGCGAGACTGAAAGATTGATATTAAGAACTTTGGAACTGGATGATTTAGACTCGGTGATGAGCTTTTGGGGTGACATTGAGGTAATGAAGTATTGTGGCGGTGCAGGCACTAGAGAGCGTGAGTTCAAAGCCTTGCAATACTATATGAACATGCAGGAAGAGCGAGGGTTTTCCCCTTATCTGGCTATGTTGAAGGAAACCGGAGAAATAATAGGAGTGTGTGGGTTTAATCCTCCTACTAATGGCTATGACACTGAGCTCATGTATCACTTAGCTAAAAAATACTGGGGCAAGGGATATGCGACAGAGGCGGCAATAGCGTGTATAGATTATGCGAAAAATCATTTGAAAATCAAAAAAATAGGGGCTTCAATAGACCCTGAAAACAAATCTTCCCAAAAAGTTCTGGAAAAATTAGGGTTTAATTATGTTGGGATGAAATGGTGCGAGGACACCAATCAAGATGAACCGTATTTTGAATTGATACTATAGCGTCTTCTGTAGTGGTAAGTAGTATTAAATATAATCAAGGACTTAATGAAATTAGGTGAATGAAAATGACATATGAAAATAGAGATCAATATGATGTGAAATTATTTGAAAATCTAAAAAATGATTGCGGAAAATGTTTTGGATTTTGCTGTGTTGCTTTATACTTTACAACTTCAGATGGCTTTCCAACTGATAAAGAGGCTGGTAAACCTTGTATGTATTTACAGTGCGATTTTAGTTGTGTTATTCATGATAATCTTATAGAAAAAGGTCTGAAAGGATGCACTGCTTATGATTGTTTTGGCGCGGGGCAAAAGGTTGCTCAAGTCACATATAATGGACAAGACTGGCGTAAAGATCCTGAATCGGCATCACAAATGTTTGAGGTGTTTTCCACTATGAGACAACTGCATGAAATGCTGTGGTATCTGTCAGAAGCAATTTCGAAAGTGACGGATAGTGTTTTACATGATGATTTAAAAAGCTTATTAAGTGAAACAGAGAGGCTAACATTTCTAAGCGCTATTCATCTTATAGAGCTAGACATAGCCTCACATAGAGCCAAAGTCAACTCCCTTCTCCAAAAAACCAGTGAACTTGACCAAACCAAGGTTCCTAGAGACCAAAAAAAGAGTATTAATCGCAAAAAAACAATTGCAGGGAGATTAGATTTGATTGGTGTCGATTTAAGAAAAATCAATCTAACGGGAGTGGATTTAAGAGGCGCATTTCTTATTGCAGCAGATCTTAGAGAAATTAACTTGAAAGGTACAAACCTTATTGGAGCTGATTTGAGGGATGCAGATATCAGAGGGGCAAATCTTACAGAAAGTCTATATATTACACAATCTCAAGTTAATACCGCAAAGGGAGACGCTAGAACAAAGCTACCAATATGGCTGGATTATCCTAAAGCTTGGATAAAGAAATAGAACAGTAATCAGGAGACCTAATCATGGATCATAATGATCAGCTAAAGCGTAATGTTGGAAGAAATTACATCTATACATTACTTCAGAATATTGACTTAACCCGAGGAATCTGGATGATTTATCTTGCCAGCAAGGGGATGACTTTAACACAATTAGGTTTGCTGGAGACCATTTTTCATATAACCTCTTTTTCCATGGAGGTACCAACTGGAGTTATTGCAGATGTATTCGGAAGAAAGATCAGCAGAATACTAGGGAGAGTCTTCTCCCTTTTTGGTGTGGTTCTGCTCTTGATTTCAAATAGCTTTCTTTGGTTTGCAATATCTTTTGTTTTTACAGCTTTGTCCTATAATTTAGAATCCGGAGCAGGCGATGCTCTAATATATGATTCCTTAAAAGAGATTGGCGAAGAGAATCAATACATGAGAATATCTGGAAGGAAAGAGATGTTTTATCAGGTAGCAGGAACAATCTCGTTTCTAATTGGAGGATACCTGGCCACAAAAAGCTATCCTGCGGCCTTTGCAGTCACAATCATAGTTGGATTTATTACGATACTTCAAACGTTTACATTTAGAGAACCGACTAATGGAAGACCTCAAGCAGGGGAAACAAGAAAAGGTGTATTTAGAAAACAGTTGACCAACAGTATCCGTGTTGTAAAAAATAATCCCAAAATAGGGTTTCTCATTCTTTTCGCACAATTAATTCTCGCATTCTGCACGTCTATTTTTTACTATCTGCAAAATTACATGAAGGCTGATGGGTATAGCGAGTTCGTAATTGGCATCATATATGCCATTTCTTCTTTAGCGAGCGCTGTGGTCGCACTTAACGTTTATAAAATAGAGAGAAAAATCAAAGAAAAGAAGCTTTTGCTTTTAACGCCTTTCTTGACTGTCTTTTGCATATGGGGTATCGCTATTAGCTCATACTATTATTTATTCTTTATACTACTTATGATTACAGAGGGTATTATTTTTGTATCCAGCAATGACTATATTAATAAAATGATTCCAAGTGAAAATAGGGCAACTGTGCTTTCCTTTGCCAGTATGGTTTTCAGCTTTTTTATGATTACATTATTTCCCATGGTTGGTATCATTGGAGACAGGTACTCTTTAAGCGTTGCCTTTAAGACATTGGGAGGATTAGGTAGTGTATTGGTTTTGATCAACAGCTATATATTGTTAAGAAAATCTAAGAAATAGCATTTAATTATATTACTGTAGTGAGTATTCCATATAATAAAATTCGCCTTTATCATCAAATATAACTCTAACATACTTGTCTTTGATTTCAAATCCAACGTCCAAGTAGCATTTCAAGGCTCTTTTATTGAAGGTTCTAACCTCAAGAGCTACTTTATTCTGAGGGTATCTTTTCTTACACTCCCCAATCAACATTTTCATTATGTCTTTGCCATGACCCTTGCCACAAAAATTGGGTTTTAATCCAACGCCTATAATGCTTTTGCCGTCATTTGCGGTTATATTACCAAAAGCAACTAATTCATTATTTTGAACTATCGCTACAAATTCAGCCTCTCTTTTTTCTTTTATTGCTAAGTCCCATTTATTTTTTTCTACAATATGATAGTCAGAAAAATTATAAACAGCATATTCATTTTTATATTTCCAGGTGCAAATTTCTCTTGCATATTCCTCTGTGAATTTTTCAATGGTATAATCAGTCATACCTAATCTCCTCATGATAACTAGTTGTTAGATTCGCATCGATAGTATTAACTAATATCAATGTTATCATTTTTCTTTTTTATATTCAAATAATACATTAAAGAGTTGGAAGTGATTAAAATAAACTATAAAAATATCCGACACTTTGGTGTTTTAAATTGTATTAGTAGTGAAAGGAGGGCGAAGCGATGACTAAATCTTTGTTACGTACGGACAAAGAGATTGCAGAAATATACAAGCGACATAGATTGACAGTTTATCGTGTCTGCTTTGCTTATATGAAGAACCCTGCTGATACCGAGGATGCTGTTCAGGATACATTTATTCAACTGATAAAGGCTGGGGCTCCATTTGATAGCGAAGAGCACGAAAAGGCATGGCTCATCCGAACCGCGACGAACCTGTGCAAGAACGTCTTGAAGAACTGGTGGCGCAAACGTATAAATCTGGAGGACTACGAAAACAATCAAGGGAATGGAAATATCGAAATCGACGAAACACTAAGTGTGGTTATGGATCTACCCGATAAATACAAAACGGTTGTTTACCTGTATTATTACGAGGGCTATACCAGTGTTGATATTTCAGAAATTCTTGGCAAACCGCAATCTACAATCCGTAACTACCTACATGAGGCGCGTAGCGTTCTCCGAGAAAAATTAGGGAGTGATTTTAATGAAAAATAAACAAATCATAGATTCGTGGAATAAAGTGAATCCAGACAGCACAGCCGATGAACGTATGCTGGTTGCGATTCTTGCCCGTAAGCATTCAGGCAGAACTGAAAAGAAAAAGTGGTTAGCACCAATTGCTTCCAGCTTGGTATTACTGATAGCTATTACAATACCATTTTTGAACAATGGCAGCGGGGATTTTGACCTGAAGCTGTCCGACAGCGGAATAAAAGTCAACTACACAGACAAAGTCCTCCCTGAAAATCAAAGCTCAGAATTAGTTTACTTGACAGAGCAAGAGCTTTTGTCAGGCAGTATTGATCAATACG
>JAHRFV010000312.1 GCA_019084435.1 Dethiosulfatibacter sp. | reverse complement strand
CTATTTCATTAAATATTTTGTCTATCATGTTCTCTCCTTATCCCAACAAATGGCAAGATACAAAATGTCCGGGTTCGATTTCTATTTCTGTAGGCGGCTCTTTGCTACATTTTTCCATTGCATAATTACATCTATCGTGAAAATGGCATCCTGATGGCAGATGGATGGGGCTGGGAATTTCTCCAATAATCTCCATAGGTTCTACAAGATGCTCCTCATTGATAGTAGGAATCGAGGATAAAAGCAACTTGGTATAAGGATGACTGGGATTTCTGAAAATATCTTTGGTATCGCCTTTCTCTACGATGCGTCCTAAGTACATCACACCAATACCATCACTGATATGTTTTACTACTGATAAATCATGCGCTATGAACAAATAGGATAACTGAAATTCATCCTTGAGATCCATAAGTAGGTTAAGAATCTGTGCCTGTATAGAGACATCTAGGGCTGAAACCGGTTCATCTGCAATAATGAGCTTAGGTCTTACAGCCAGCGCTCGTGCAATACCGATACGTTGACGCTGACCCCCACTGAACTGATGGGGGTAACGGTTAGCTTGTTCAGTCCTAAGTCCGACTATCTCCAAGAGCTCTAAGGCCTTCTTTTCCCCTTCTTTCCAGGTCATGTTCTTGTTATGAAACAATATAGGTTCCATTACAATCTTCTTAATCTGAGCTCTAGGGTTAAGTGAAGCATATGGATCTTGGAAAATCATCTGCATATTTCTCCGAATCGGTTGCATTTCCTTTCGCTTAAGATTAGTAATATCCAAACCGTCAAAAATGATTTCTCCACTTTCAGGTTCTAATAGCTTTATGATGGTCCTAGCTGTAGTTGATTTACCACATCCACTTTCACCAACCAGACTAAAAACCTTACCTTGCTCTATCTCAAAAGACACACCATTGACAGCGTGTACCAATCTTTCTTCACGTACAATCTTTCCACCCTTTAGTTTGTATTTGTCAAAGAAGCCTTTTGTCAAGTTAAAGGATTGTGTCATATTTTTAACTTCGAGCATTTTATGCATGGTTTTCACCCCCTGTCAGCGGATAATGGCAAGCTGCCCAATGTCCAGGCGTGACTTCCAGTTTTGCTGGCTCTTCCGATTCGCATTTCTCTGTCTTATAACGGCAACGCGGTGCAAATTTACAGCCTTCAGGCAGATCAAACATGTTTGGTACAATGCCTGAAATGGTATCCAACCGTTTCTTATCCGAACTGAATCTGGGAATAGAGCTTAAAAGCCCCCTGGTGTAAGGATGATAACTAGAATTAATAATGTCATAGGTCTTTCCCTGCTCCACAATTCGTCCACAATACATTACTATAATGTTGTCAGTCATTTCAGAAACTACCGCCAAATCATGAGTAATGAGGATCATCGATTTGTTATCTTCTTGAACTAGTTTTTTTAACAATCTAAGTATCTGCGCCTGTATAGTGACGTCTAGAGCTGTTGTTGGCTCATCTGCAATGATGAGTTTAGGGTTTGCTGCCATTGAAATTGCAATGATAACTCGTTGGCGCATACCTCCACTTAGTTGGTGAGGATAGTTATTCAATCTTTCATTTCCATTAGGAATTCCCACACTCTGCAGTAGCTCACAGCTTCTGACTCGTCGTTCATTTTCATTTAAATCTGTATGTAAATGTAGCATTTCGTCAATCTGTTCTCCTATGGTGAAGAGTGGATTTAGGGATGTCATAGGATCTTGAAAAATCATCGCGATTTCTTTACCTCTGATCTTTCCCATCTCATTTTCTGAATAATCCATCATATTTTTTCCATCAAAAATAATTTCACCTTCGACAATCTCACCAGGTTCATCAATAAGCCTAATTAGTGAGAATCCTGTAACAGATTTACCTCCACCCGATTCACCCACAATTCCAAGCGTCTGTCCTTTATTTAATGTAAAATCAACACCATCTACTGCCTTAACAGTCCCTTTAAATGTGTGAAAATATGTTTTCAGGTTTTTAACTTCCAATATTTTTTCTATCATGTGACACCTCTATTTCAATTTTGGGTTGAGTTCATCTCTCAGAAAATCTCCCAAAAGATTGATTCCGAACACGATAATCATGATGTATAGACCAGGAAAAACGGAAGCCCACCAAAGCCCACTGAACATAACGTCAAATCCGTTCTTAACAAGTAACCCCAATGAAGGTTTTGTAATAGACACTCCTACTCCTAGAAAGCTTAATGTAGCCTCCACAATGATGAATGTCCCCACCTGTATGGTAGAAAGGACCACCACGGATGTCAAAATATTAGGCATTACATGTCTAAATATAATAATTCGATCCGGAAGTCCAATGGTTCTGCTGGCATCGATATATTCCTTATTTTTGACACCTAACACTTCTCCTCGCACTGTTCTAGCATAACGTACCCAACCAACCAGAGTAAGAGCAAGTATAATTTTATCCACACCTCTACCAAACATAGTCATGATAAATATTGCCAGTAGAGTAGTTGGAAATGATAATTGTATATCGGCTATACGCATGATTAAGGCATCTATCTTACCGCCATAATACCCAGAAATCAGTCCCATGAATACTCCTATAGCACAGGAGAGCAACATGGCTGTCACCCCGATGAATAGAGAAATCCTGCTTCCATAAATTATGGCACTCCAGATATCTCTACCTTGTGCGTCTGTTCCCAAGATAAATCTGGAATCTCCTCCATCCTCCCAAGCAGGAGGTAAATATGAGTCAGACAGTGAAATCTCTGCTAAATTGTATGGGTCCTGAATTGTCATATAAGGTCCGAATATAGCAGTTAGAACTGTGATGATGAAAATAATCGACCCAATGATAGCTGGTAGATTTCGTTTATAATTAAAAAACATTTCTGATTGAAGTATCTTATTCATTCATCTCACCTACTTTAAGTCTATTCTTGGATCTATGGCCACATAGATAATATCTACTATGAAGTTGATAAAGACAAACATGATAGAAACCAGCATGAGATAAGAAACGATGATTGGTTTATCTGCGCTAGAAATTGAATCAATAAGTAGCTTGCCCATCCCTGGCCATGCAAAAATTGTCTCGGTAATAGTGGTAAAGGCTATAAGTCCTCCTATTTGAAGACCAAATATTGTTACCACCGGTATAAGGGTGTTCTTTAAAGCGTGTTTATACAATACGTCCCATCTGGAGACACCTTTTGACCTGGCATATTTAACGTAATCTTGTCTCATATTCTCCTGCATACCTGCTCTTGTAAGCCTTATCAGAGTTGCTAAATTAACCATAGATAATGTAACAGCTGGTAATATGAGGTGTCTTAAACCATCTATAGTAAAAAGACTGCTTTCGATTCCCAAAAACACTCCAACGGTTCCTCTGCCTGAGGGAGGCAACCAACGAAGTTTGATTGCAAAGACATAAATCATCATCATGCCCAGCCAGAATGATGGTAGAGAAATACCCGCTATAGATAATGTCATAATCAGCTTACTACTCTTTCGTTTTGGATAGGCACCAGAATAAACACCTAATAGTATAGAAAAAATACCGGTAATAACCAGAGAAATAAACACCATCTCTAAGGTGGCTGGTACTCGTTCAATAATAACTTTCATAGCGGGTTGATAATATCGATAAGAGATTCCGAAGTTACCTCTTAGTACATCCTTTAAAAATATTCCATATTGTACAGGAATAGGTTTATCAAGCCCCAGATATTCCCTGGCTGCGTCTATTTGAGCTTGTGTCGCATTTTCGGGAACCATAAGTGAAATTGGATCCCCAATGAGACTAGAAAAAATAAACACCACAACGGAAACTGCCAATAGGACAAAAATCATCTGGAGTATTCTTTTCCCCAAAAATTTTATCATTTGTCACCTCGTTTTTCTAAAAGCATAGACCTTAAATCATTTAAGGTCTATGTTATTTGCTTTTATGTGGTTATAATTATTCTATTACTTCTATATCCCAAGCGAATATGTATTTATCCGGTCTAGGATTGTATTGTATTCTACTGCTAGCTGCAAATACATCTTGTTCAAAGTGAATTGGAATATAAGCTACATCGTCAGATGCTATTTGCCATACTTGTCTTATCAACGCTGCTCTTTCATCAATATCACTTGTAGCCAAAGCTTCGTCTATTAGAGCATCTACTGCTTCATTTTTGTAATAACCTCTATTGACACCACCGTATCCCTCTTTCACAGGACCATTTTGATCATGGCTGTAAAGAAGATCAGAAGCTAATGTTACACCTTCAGCACTGCTGTCTGCCCATCCAGTCATTAGGAAGTGTGTTATGTCTCCCATAGGATTTGTTCCTCTAATATATGTGAAGAAAATGTCCCTAGACATAAGATTCAGATTGACCTTGATGCCGACCCTTTCAAGATAACCAGCTATTGCTTGTGCTATCTGGAAGTCATTGACGTATCTGTCGTTAGATGCATCTAGTGTTACCTGGAATCTGTATCCTTCCAACTCACCTGATGTTTGTACGACATAACCTGCATCATCTAAAAGTTGCATAGCTAACTCAGGATTAAAATCAGGAATCTTGATATCTGGATTGTACCCAACAAATGTTTCTGGTGAATAGGAAGCGGCTGGTGTAGCAAATCCATTCATTACTTTGTCTATTATTTCTTGAATATTAATAGCGTGGTACATTGCTTTTCTCACATCCAAGCTTTGAAATGGGTTTGAACCATCAGGTGAAATCATTGGTGCTTCAGCATCTGGGCTCGGTGTATCAGTCCATCCGGCAAAGTTCAGATAAATGTTTCTTAAACTAGGTTGTTGAAGTATGTTTATTTCAGCATTTGTATTGATAATCTCAACATCACGTACCGGAACATCTACTACCAGATCCACAGCACCTGTCATGATATTAGCTGTCCTAGTTGCTGCGTTGGTTATTGGTTTGAAAGTAATACGATCAATCTGAGGCTTGTCACCCCAATAAGCTTCATTTTTTTGGAAAACAATTCGATCTTCTCTTACATGCTCTTCCAACGTATATCTTCCTGTTCCATTGGGATTCAATGCTACAAAACCTTCATCTTTTCCTTCAAAGGTTTCTTTATCCATTATCATCAAGCCAGTTAATCTTGATAGGAAGATGACATCTGGCGTATTGGAGTATACCTTCACAGTATAATCATTGATTTTCTCATAGCTTTCGACAGTTGCTAATACATTATCCCATTTAGAGAAAGGCTCAACAGCCCTTTGTAACGAGAATATTACATCATCAGCAGTGAAGTCGTTTCCGTTATGAAACTTGACCCCTTCTCGAAGATAAAATGTCCAGGTCATGAGGTCATCGCTCAGTTCCCATTCACTTGCCAATCCAGGAATGATGTTTAAATCTCCATCGGTCATCACAAGACCTTCATACATGTGCTGTAAAACTGCGTTTGATATTGTCTCATTGTATACATAAGGATCCATAGACAGTGTATCACCTGCCAGTCCTACCGTCACCTCAATAGGTCCGCTAGGTGTCGGTTCCCCGCCTTCAGTTGTTGTTTGAGGCTGACTAGTTGTAGTCGCTTGTTGACCTTCGGAACAACCGGCTAGCATACTTAGTGCCAGCATCAATATTAAAGCCATGGTTAAAATTCTCTTCATTTGTATCCTCCTTAAAATATATGTTTACAGGGATTTACCCTGCAACTATCAACTATTTTTTCATATAATCTTCAAACTCGTTCTCTAATTCTTCTATGTTCATTTTGATAGTTTTAAGCTTTTCTTGAAGCTTTCTATAGATGATGTTGGATATAACTTCCACGATGCTAATAGAAGCATGAATCGAGTTATAAAACACTAGAGAATCATTGTCGCTGAAAAATGTGATATCACTGTATTTTTTGAGTGGGGATGTGTCTTTATCAGTAATACCAATTACAGGATAACCTTTCATATGGTAATACTCACTGAGCTTAACCACCATACCTGAGTAAATAGGATAAGTAATACAGACATAAAGATCCTTTTCTGTAAATTTCAATGATTTAATAAAAAATCGTGTGTCGATATGTGTCAGGTCTACTAACTCAACATCTATACCCAAATTATCTAGCTTTTTTTTAAGGTAAGTTCCTATGATTCGAGAAAGACCTTCACAGAAAATATAAATTTTATTGGCTCCTGTGATAAGTTCAACAGCTCTCTCCAATTCACTTTCTGTAAGTCTTGCCATGGTAGCTTGATGATTTTTTAATTGCTGATCAATTGTTTTGATGAAAAAGTCATTTTTTATTCCTGACTCAGTTAAATCCTGAAATAGTTTCTGTGTAGGACTTGATTTTTTTAACATCTGTTTTTGAAACTGATGCTTCAGTTCAGAAAAACTCTCCAAACCAATAGCCTTGCAAAAGTTGATGACAGTAACTTCGGTCACCATATTTTCTTGGCTAATCTCTTTCAAAGTCTTAAAACTAATATCATTTTCATTTTGAATGAGATAGCTAGCTATCTTTTTTTGTTTTGTGCTTAATTCATTATAATATGTCTTAATACGCTCATTAATATACATAACTATCTTCACCCCATGTTAATCATTTTATAACAATATTTCATGATGTACAATATATTTTTATATTTTTTAATATATTTTATTTGCTTAATATTTTGTTTTTATATCTTACACTATATTTATAAGGTGTGTTTCAATTTCATACATTCTGTTTTTCTGTTTGATTGTTTTCGTTGTGGCGAATATTTGGTGAAATAGTGTTAAAATAAGGTTAAACATAAAAAAACAAGGGTCAAAATAACCCTTGAAACTGTTGCTATTGGTGCACCCTGCGAGATTCGAACTCACGACCCCTTGATTCGTCAAATGCCTTTTCATAGTTTTACGTAATCTCTCAAAGCGTTCATAATGCTATATTTTTATGTCTCGGTTTTACGTGATTTTACGCTTGATTATATCCCTTGGTGGCGAATATTTGGCGAATAATTTAGGCTTATATGCTATGAATTTACTTAATTATAGAGATTTGTATTTTTCAAAATCGTTATATTTTATTGAATTACACTTACCTGATAGTCCGATAACATATAACGGTGGCATTGTTTTTGCCCTTGTGAGTAAGTTTCTACCCATTAGGTGACCCTGTATATATCTAAGAATATAACTCTGCTTAAAATCGATTTAATTAATGCAATTATAAACCGATCGATAAAACACGCATCATGTTATATAAACTACAACATTGGACTCCAAAATGAGCCGCTACATCGGGTATCTTCGGATTCTTTGAAGGATTAGTTCCGTTAAGATTTCCACTTTGATTCTCAAAAGTAACAATTTCATAGCCATACACACAACCAGCTGCGATTAACCAAGGATCTGCAACGCTTTCTTGTGACCAAGTAGTAAGAGCCTTTTTGCTATAATACGGTGCAACATTTATATAATTAATTATCTCCCCGTATTTTTCTAGTATTTGCATATTGTTTCGTGACAGGATCAGTCCCTCATCAAATTCATTAATCCAATCAGTCAATTTGTCTTCTCCTTTGCACAATTCGTCACGCACAATATCTAGTACGATGATTTGTCCTGACTCTATGTTATTTCGTAATTGGATCCAAAATCTTTCAGCAAAATCAAAAGGATAAAACGTTTTGTAAGGCGCTATAATTGAGTTACTGTCTATGAGAAAGCGATTATTTGGATTACTCATTAGCAGCTCCTATAGACTTTTTAATCAAGTTTTCAAACGTTGTTCTTGTCGTTTTTGTCAGCCGATACACATCGGTAAAAGAAGTTTTGCCTTCATATGCACTGTTATTTAATGCAATCAATAATCGTTTATCAATCCTGGTTAAAGCTGTGTTATAATAGTCGCCTCCACTATTACCGGTTCTTTTTTTCTCGTAAAATAATTGTCTGGCTATATCTGCATATTCTTTGTACTCATCTGGAGAAATAAATCTATTGTCTAAGGCTCGCCTTGCCACAACTGTCATTCCGCAATTAAACTCATTAGAGATACCTTTAATTATCTCTTGTTTATCCTCTCCTTTAGCCAGATTCCAACTTTGAACAAATAAATCATTAGGGATAATTAGTTCGGCTGCAATGCTGTTGCATTTTCTTTCGTTTTGATCCAAAATACAATACTTATCGTTAAAAAGACTGTTGGTGCCATACCAGACATGAGCAGTCTCATGTAATAAAGAGAATAATCTTCCTGCATGAGAATCCTGAGCATTGATAAATATTAAAGGTGCCAAGTCGTCTGCCATTGTAAATGCTCTAAATTCGTCAATATTTAAAACTCTATGAGTATTAGAACCCACAACGCCATTCATCATAACGATAACACCGATTTTCTGTAATTTTTCTCTAATTATTTTAAAAGAATTCCATGCATCAGTGCTTTCTTTGTACCAATCTTTTTGTATTTCTAAAATCTCACGTATGTTATTAACTACGTGGCTTATACCGCTATTCTCGTTCTGAGATCCGACATAACCTAATTTTTCAAAGGATTGTTCTTTGAGGTAGTCTTTCATCCAATCCTGGATTTTTTCCATATCATTAATAGTATCAATTAAATCACGGCTTGGGTTTGCTAACTCCAAGCTATCTACAGTACGAAACTCTATTAATCCGTTGTTCTCGACAGGAGGAGCGTTCAAGAAAAAATAACCTAAAGGAATATGAGTGGCTCTGCTTAGGTCTTCAATTTGCCTGAAGGTTGGATCCTGCTCACCAATGAGCCATTGCCCAAACTTATCTTTCAGAGATTGTTTTAAGTTCTCCATATTCACTTGACTTTGAACCCAATAAAAAATTTCTGGTTTTACCTTTACTCTCACAGTAGACATCTTCGCTCCTCCTTTCGCAAAATGGCTTTTGATATACAAATATAACTGCTTTAATCAATTCTCTTCTCGTTTGTTTTCTACATTTTAACATTTAACAAACTCCCTTACAACAAAAACAATGTTAATGGGATAATAAAGTAAGTGCGTCCTTACTACTGGTAGATGTGTGAAAAATTATCCCTCGGACTATATACAGAGCTTTCAGCTTGTCGCTCTACAATCTCTTTGTCTTTCTATGGTTTACCTATGATTAGATACTTTATCCTTATCTGCAAACTCCAAACTTCATACCTTATGAACATCTTATGAGTTTTCGAGTACTTGAATAGCCTCTTTCTGTGGAGTCAGCTTTGCCGAATGATTCACATGCTGTGACAATTGTTTACGTATTGGCGCTTTATGATTCTTATCATATCCCTATATTTTAGAGCAACTTAGTGCGATTTTTGATAAACTTCATTTAAAACTGCGTACTAGAATCGGTTCTAAGCGTTTAAAATCAACGCGTTAAGGGTTTAGCATAGCAACTTAGAATAATAATATCTTTTATTTTAAACCTTACCAAAACCTTACCAATTTTAGATCTAATTTACAGAAACAACTCAGTGAAAAGACAGCCTTTTGTATATTGGTTATCATATCACTTTTACCGAGACGCGTTTTCCGCCTCTACTAGCTCTTTTAGCTCTTCCATACTTACCCCAAGCTGCACGGCCAGTAAGCCCGGAGACACATAGTAGCTGTATCTTTTTTCTCCTGTCACCAGCATCGCTGTCCCGATTGGCAGCTTGCCTGATTTTATGCCACATCTGACAAACAGTTCGGACTTGCCTAATAGTTTTTCTGCGTCTTTAACTAAAATCTTCAATTATAAAACCTCCTTTAAAATTTCTATAGTTTCTAAACTATCTAGGAAATGAAATTGATAACTATCGTTCTTCCCAACCCTGTTTTCGCGTCTTACATTCAATATAGCTAAAATAACCAGTTGTGTCTACCGAGACAATAAAAAAAAGCAACTGTCTCCAGCTGCCTTTTCTTAGATCCTTACATTATCAGTTCTTTAGAATGCTTTTTTCTTATGGCTCGTTCCCATTCGCTTATATATCGATCCTGTTCACTTGATGTTAAGTTGTAAAACCATTGCAAGGCATTCGCGAGTTTTTCCGGATCCATCCCCTTATTAACAGCCAGCTTCATGGCGTTTGTGTAATTCTCCATTTCCGGTTTCTCTTTTGCCCAGGCGTCGAATTCTGTAAAATCATATCTGCTTGTTTGCATGTTTTAGTACCCTCCTATTTCTAATCTTTGTTCAGTTCATTGTCGGCTAGCTTCAAGACCCTCTCCATAATTCTTTCAGGCTATTAAACTCCCTCTCTATGCTATGAAGTATTGTCTGGCTTGTTTACCTTTCTCTGTCCTTTGGATCATGCACAGTTCTTTGGCCATATCGAGTTTGATTGCGTGGTCGGTAATCTTCCTTTGGCCATTGAATGATGTTTCGTCCTGCACAAAATTGTGAATTACTGAAAAATCAACATTTTCAATGAACCCGTACTCCTTCATTCTAGAAAACCATTGCGCGTACCTGTCTTTCACTTCCCAAAATTCATGCAGCTCTCTGCCCGATACTATTGGCTCTTGTCTCTCGTTTGTTCTGATGTTGATAAGTTCTCTCATTTGTTTTCTAATATGAGTTATATAGATCCTCAATGTAGAGCTTCAAGTCTGTCTTGTAGATTCTGATCACTCTACCCACCTTCAACGGCTTTAATTTCTTTTGCGTTATAGCTGCGTATATTGTTGGCCTACTTAATTTTAGAAATTCTGCCACTTCTGCCACTGTTAATATATCATCCAGATCATCTAGTTTCATTCTTGCCTCCCATATAAAAATCATTTGTTTCAATCGTGTATCTGTATCAAACAAACTAACTCTAGCACCCATTTTTAAAGCTTTCCCTACTTGAAGCTCGGTCTTGCTCCAATTCACTCCTATAATTATCCCTTTCACTTGCCGTTAGGTTACAATAAATTTTAAAGCATTTGCGAATTGTACCGGATGTATCTTATTATCGAGGCATAGTTTTACCATCTCAATGCCTCTCTTCAAATCCGGTCTTTCTACCAACAAGTCATCCAGCTCTTCTATTAATTCTATAAGCTCTATGCGAACACCATCCGCTATAAGATAAGAATTTAATGCAGTCATGATATCCCCCTTCGCCTCTTCATTCTTTCCGATCTTATCCCAGCCACCCTTCCAGCGTTCCAAACTGTCGCTAATAATTTTAACTGAACCCACCTGAAATCACGCTCCCCATTGTTAACTGCATCATTCATAACCTTTTTTGCAATTTCTTCTGCTTTAAACGTATCTCCGATTGGTCTTTGTTCAGACAATTCAATAGCTTCTGCTGGTGTTACCAAATCCCAATCATTAACTCTTTTTCTCATCGTTATCCCCTTTAGTTTTTTTAGTAGATCCCCAATCAAGCTTTATCGCTTCCTGGAGTCTGTTAGTTTTCTTTTGTGTTTACCCACTCGATGACTGCTTCTTTCTCGATTCTCCATGCTGTTCCAACCTTAAATGCTTTCAGCCCATCAGATTCTATCGCTCTTCTCACAGTCATTTCGCTAATCTTTAAGAATTCTGACAGTTCTTGGATGGTTATAATCTCTGGTAGTTTATCTAATCCCATCTCACACCTCCTCTTTTGTTTTTATATTAACTTCGTTATACTTAAATTAACATTGTTATACATTATTGTCAAGAATAAATAATTCCTTTATAAAATATTAAAGAATCTTTTGCTAACTAGCTGATTAATTTCATCGTTATTCTTTCCAGCTATTGGAACATTTACCTGTCTTTTGTAACTTCAGATATCAACTGTACCAATTATTAAAGTCTGACAATCTTGTTGCAGAGATTCTCAAGTCATACTTTCTTTTATCAGAATTTACCAAATACTGATATAGACCCTTTTGTGGTAGGGGGGCACAGAGTATATCTGTGTATTGTCTGAAGGGGGCACTATCGGTATCGGACAACTATCAGTGATTAATTTCAATGGGGTCTGCACGCTATTTTGAAGCTTTTCAGCTCCTTACACCAATCTATATGTGATTTGATCACTGATCTGGTGGTTCTCTTCGCTACTAAAAAAGACACCCTTTAAGGATGCCTTTCTATTATATGTCATCAATCATAAAATGAACTGGATTGGCCATCGGATATGCTGTCCCATTCGGCTTGCTGTTTCTCGGTTCTTTTAAAAGTGCTGCATTCAGGACACAGGTACCCACCTTCTTTTATGTCCATTCTAGTGATTTTGTTGTTATTGTCAGTACATGTCAAGCAATACGGACCATCATTATTCTTTGTCCAATACATGTTATCTCTAATAACTAGCCTTTTTATACCTAGCCATCGGAAAATACCAGGTATAAAATCCAATGTCTTATTGATAAATTTAAATATCTCTTCTCCCATCTACTTGCTCGCTAATTTCTCTATTGCTTTGTTCATCCTGCTAAGCTGTCTGATAATCATCCAATTTTGTTCAACCAAAGCACTTAAGTAACTTACCTTCGCCTGCTCTTCTGCTTTTGCAAAACTAAAGGCCATCCCCATCTTAAATAAAGCGTTACCTGTCAGATCTGTCGCTATTCTTTTTAATACAACCATGTCTTTTTCATCAAGATCCTCTAATTGATACCGATCCATAAATTGTTGTAGTTTTTCCTGCTCTTTGTCCTCTTTACTTTTCTTGTCCCCAAACAATGCCATTTTGTAACCTCCCCTTTAGATTTATGACATAATATAATGATATCAGATTTATTTATGTCATACAACCCATGAACTTAGCTTGGTTGAGTTAAAGCCGTAGGTACATTCTTATTGCTCACACTGCTCAGGTTTTACTTTGCTCAATTATAGACTCCACTCTAATGTTGCTCAAAATCCCATTCTTTTTATTATGTTAGCGCTTCTTTCCGGATTTCTTTAGTTCTCTATCTATTTTTTCAGATAAAACTCTCAGCTGGACTTCCGCAATTTTCTTGTGATTCTCCGTCAAAGCTCTCTTCAGAAAGTGCACTCCTGGAACTTTCTTGCCATTTTTAGTATAAAACCCATACTCAATTGAAGCTGGATAATAATACCTTTCCCCACTTGCTGACGTCTTTACAAATACATCGTTCATCTTCGGATCCATTATGATTTGATACACTTTTTTGGCACCTTTCTTTCTTTCGCCTCTTAGTATGATCCCTTTTCTTAGATTTCCTGTGTCTGCTGGTGCATTGGCTTTCGCTGCTTTTCTTGCCACTTCAGCCCCTGCTTTAGCTGCTCCAGTGACTAATTTATCAGGAAAATCCCCGAGCTTCTTAATCATCTCGATGACCTCGTCTAGTCCTTCAATATCAAATGTTACCCTATTTTTTCTTGACATTTTTACACTCCTCAATATGTTTTTTGCTTAAAAAACACTGCAATAATCTTATACCTATGCTAACTGCCTGGAATTGCGCAATCGTCAAATTTAACCATTTTTCAATCCTTGCGGCAGTTTTATTTTTGTACTAATATACCAATTTCACCCCTAGATTTTTTCATAGTTTCGGGAAAAAATTTCGCGAGGTGGGGGCACAGAGGCTTGTGGGCAAAGGTTCGAAAGTTTAACACCCCCTTACCCCCCTTGCAATCACTGGCTTGTGTCAACTGCTCTACCAAACCCTCCATCACTCTTTACGGTCTTTTTATCATGGCATTGCTTGCATAAACTTTGTAAATTCTCTGTGTCCATAAACATATCCCAACTCCCTTTGTGAGGTATGATATGATCTACGGTATCAGCTGGTGTAACTATTCCCTGTCTCTTACATTCTGCGCATAGTGGATTGCTCTGTAACCATTTTCGTCTCAGAGTTTTCCAAGGCGCATTGCTGTACCAGCTTCTATGATCGGGCTTCTTTTTAGGTCTGCGGTTGGCTTTGTAGTGTTCTTTGCATCTACCTCCTATCTCAGCAAAAGCATTGCAACCTGTTTCCATACAGTATGACTTTTGTTTGGTTGGCATTTCATTACCTCCTAATTTCAAGGCCAATATACTACACATAATTTAGCATGTTTTATTGTTTGAAAAATCTTGAGAGTTGAATCCCTTATCCTGGTTTAAGCGATTTATCAATGATTCTTGAAACAGTTCCAATAAACCTATTGAATCCTCAGCGGTAGGCTTTCCCTCGAGATCCCTAGTTAAATCTTCCACTGTTTTTTTGTATTCTCTTATGAGCTGGCCATAATGACTTGGTATCCTGATCAGACTTCCGGTATCGTCGAGATTTCTGATAATGGATTGCTTAATCCAATAACTAGCATACGTTCCAAAGGAACCTTCTTCCGGATCGTATTTTTCTATGGCCATTATCAGCCCAATCACACCCTGTTGGAACAGGTCATCCATTTCAAACTTATCCGATAAGTATTTGTGATATTTTTCAGCTATCCAACGCACCAATCTTAAATTATGCTTTACCAGGACATTTCTTATTTCCTTGTTGCCTGGATCCAGCTTCAGTTTTTGAAACAATCTCTGTTGATCGCTATCCTTGAGTTGATTACATAGATTTATTTTCATTGCTCACCTACTTATCTAATAACTATCGTCATCTCCTTATTTTGAAGGATTCGTTCAAAGAAGTGCTAAATCCTGTTCTTTCAACACCAGCTCTCCATCCATCAAAAGTAATTCTTCACAGTCCTTTATATAGCTTGGGGCTCTGAGCGTTCTCGGTATCTCTTCACTAATCAGATACTTCATATTTTCAACATTTCTATAATAATGGTCTTTTTTTATTTTGAATTGGCCTTTGTAGACCTTGATATCAAAACGTTCTTTCATGTACATCGCTAACAGAGAAATATTGATCTTGTAACCAAGCGCCGGGTTTGATGCGTTTTTTAACACAACAAAGTATTTTCCTTTCTTGTTGTCTCCCTCCTGGCCTCCCTCTTCTCCAGCTAATTCAAAATCATCTGTGATTTGCCCACCCGAATAATAGCTCGGATCATAGCGCCATGTTCTATCTGAAAATGCTTTTTCTATGGTTAGATCTCTATAGTCAACTCTATCCCATTTATCACGATACAAGGCAGAGGATTTGAATATCCTATCCACCTGGAAACGATCATCTGTATATCCCACTATGAGATTTGTAAGAGCGAGGTCAGCTGCTGAATGATCTTCTCCATGCCCAGATATATCGCCGTTATAAAATAGGGCTTTGAACTTATTTCCGTTCTTAGCATTTGATAATCTATTGATAATCTCTTCATCTGTTTGGTTCAAAGAGTTATATGATTGTCGCTCTTGTTTCTTTGCTTTTTGATTGTTGAAATGTTTCTCAGCTAGATCTTTTAACTGCTGCTGCCTTTCCTGGATGATGTCTCTCCCCTCGATGATCTCTCCGGTTACGACGAAAAACCTAGCTTCTGAGTACACCTCAATCATTTTGTCTTTTGATTTTCTGCCTGTTTTCATTGGGTTTCTGCCCCGAATAATAATGTGGGCCCCAGTACCGCTTTGACTTAGCTCAGTATAACTGTCCAAAGAATCAATAATCCCTTTCGCCTGCTTATTCATGTTCCCGTAATCATCTATTATATTATCCAAATCTATGCCGATATAAGGATCATCCTTTGTGAATACAAACCCTATTCCTTGATAGACTCCTTCTGACTGTTCAAGAGCTCTTTTAGCCTTGATAAAACTAGTCCATTCTCCAGATCTAGTAGATGCAGCTTTTTTTCCATTGATTTGATATGGAATCTTGGTCGGTTTTGAGTTTGGGTTCTTCTTGTTTTCTTCGCGTCTCCACATGATCCACTGCGGAAGAAGTTTTATTTCATCTGGTACGTTGTCTAAAAGCTTAAGTTTGTCTTCCATCTTACATCCTCACACTTTGTTTTTATTCATATACATCTTCCTTCTTTGCTGGCTTTTTCCAGCCATTCGCTAAATACTGAGTAATTGATCTTTACCGTGCTTCCAATGCGGATATATGGGAAGCTCGGATCCGTCTTTACCAGATGTCTAATCCGATGCTCTCCTAACCCGCTCTGCCTTGCTGTCTCTTTGATACTGCACAATAGTTTCATATACCCTCATCACCTTCCTTGACAATTTCCTCCGGTTCAACTCCCAGAGCTAAAGCCAGCTTTTTTAACCAACCTGGGTAAAGAAATATCTTGTCATTTTCGATTCTTGATATATCTGTAGGTGTAATGCCTGCTCTTATGCCCAACTCGAATTGCGTCATATTTCTCTCTTGTCTAATTCTCTTTAGATTGTTCATCGCTTACCTCCTTTTCTGTTGCGTCTATGGTCTTTGTATGATATATTATAACAAAGCAAGTCTTTAATTGTCTAACTACATGGTTATTAGAGACATTTAAAAATATTGCTATTACACAATGATAAGACTCGAATAAAAAGTAAAATTTAATTTGTAATTCGAGACATAAGAGAGGTAATTATGAGCTTAGGATATGAAAAAATCAAAACAATTGAAAAGTTTGCAAAAGACTTTTTTTTAAACCAAGCTCAAGACAAGAGCTTAGCTTACCCTTTTCCTATGTATTGGGAGGCTGCCTATAGTGTTGAAGTTAAAAAAGTTATAAAGAAGAATCAAAATATTATTAATGAGGAAGGCGAAGCGAGTAAAAGAATTAAAACAACCACCTTATACGCTCTTGATATAAAGAACTCTTCCGGTCGTTCGTTTTTTAAAACTTCAAGTAGTAAAACTAATATCTCACCCGGTGATATAGCAAATGATTTCTTAAGCATCTTTAAGCCTCCGGTTAACAATTCTCCTAACATAGAAGACGAAATAGATATAGATGCACTTAATATTTTTCTTTCAAAATATCAATATCCTGCAGTGAATATCGAGGCAGAAACTAACGGGCACAATCAGATTTCCACAGTTATTGTTGGTAAAATGGATAATGCAGAGAGTAACAACTATATTATCGATGAACAGATACCAAAATCTGATAGTCTAAACTCCCAGATTTGGGATGAAAAAGAGCCCTTAGTGATATGGGAGAATCATCAAAATAACGAAAACTTCGCATTAAACGAAACAACTGATACTGAAAACTTTGGAATTGACCACACATTTTCAACCGTCGGATATGTTAAGACCCACAGAGCTTACTACCCCATGGACAAAGATATTGAAGATTATATACATGCTCTCAGAAGACTTTTTGATGATCTCTATGTAATAAGAACTACAAAAGTTGGATCCATATCATTTGATTTGAACTACCTTCATTACTTCAATCTAAATACAAAAAGTAATACCACTTTTACATATCACAAAAACATCAACAGTCTAATTCTGCTCGATGCAAGCAATGCCCTCGATAAGTACGATCTCTTAAAATGCATACGCTGTGGGAAGTTATACTTCAAAAATAAGGGGCAAAAGGTTTGTCCTTATGGTTGTAAGCCTCCGTCATTGATGACTAAGGCAGAAATAGCGCAAGAAAATATAAAATCCTCAAATCTATCAAACAACTATAGAAGACTAGCATTCCTTAAGAAATTAAACAGAGAAGGATTGAGCTTTGAGGAGAAGAATAAAAGGTTGAAAGAAGAAGGATTCGAGTTGTTAAAATCCAAGAAGAAAAAGTAGGAGGAAAATCTAATGGCCGGTAATCGAATAACCAATTCAAAAGTTGGAGACAAGGAATATTTTAGAGAGAGGCTTAAATTGGGAACAGATGAAAAAGGCGATCCCATATATAAGAATTTTTATGGGGTCAGCAAGTCTGAAGCCAAAAGGATGAAAAAGGATTATCTGGAACAACTCGAATCAGGAGTTGATCCTGACCTGTCAAAACAATCATTGGCCAGAGCTATGAATACCTGGCTATGGGAAATTGAAAAGAATTCTGGTAATAAGACCTCAACCTTTGAAAGATATGAAATGACATTTCGATTATACGTGAAAAATTCTTCTTTAGGGCTTGTTATTCTTTCGGACCTAAAAAAACTACATGTTCAAAAGTATTATAATGATTTGATGCGGTTAGGTAAAAGCACTTCAATCATAGACAACCTACACAAGCTTCTAAGCAAGTTCTTTGTTTATGCATGCTCAGAAGCCTACATATTAAAAAATCCGCTCATAGGTCTGAAAAAGCCTAAAGCGGAGAATTCTGAAAGTGTAATCGATGATGAAGAGTTGAAAATTGAGACATTCACACGAGAAGAAGTAAAAAAAATCATTGAAAGCCTTAAAAGAAACACAAAATTGAGGTATATTGTTTTTTTCGCTGTGTTCACCGGATGCAGAATTGGAGAGATACTTGCCTTAGATAAGAAGGATATCAGTGACGGTTTCGTTAACATCAATAAAATGGTGAAATCTGTCAAAGTATTTAAGGATCCTGACAATTATCATTACGAGATAAAAATAACCAAACCTAAAACTAAAGGATCTGTAAGAAAGATTCCACTTCCTGAGATATTGCAGAAAGAGTTAATAAGGCTGGATGTTTTGGTAAAGCGGGAGAAAGTTAGAATAGGAAGTGCCTATGAAAGAAACTCTCTATTGTTTCCATCATTGACAGGTACTTATATTGATTCCAGAAACCTAACCCGATCATGGAAAAGAGCACTTGAAAGTGCGGGAGTTCCTTATAAAAAACTTCATGCCTTAAGACATACCTATGCGACTCGACTATTTGAAGAAGGAGCCTCTATATTGACCGTATCAAAACTATTAGGACATGGTTCAATAAAGACTACTGAAATATATACTCATGTGCTTGATGATATAAAAGCTAAGGAAATTGAAGTCTTAAATAATATGCTGCTATAACCCAACAAAAAATAAAAAAAGAAACCCTTCTCAATATAAATCAGGAAGGGTTTTTCTGTGTTTGATTGTTTTTCGTTGTGGCGAATAATTGGCGAATAATCGATTTTTTGCGTTTTTTTGAAGTCTGTGAGTATTTATATTGGTGCACCCTACAGGATTCGAACCTGTGACCCCTTGATTCGTAGTCAAGTACTCTATCCAACTGAGCTAAGGGTGCCTAGATTCAGTTGGAGGCGCCACCCAGATTTGAACTGGGGGTGAAGGAGTTGCAGTCCTCTGCCTTACCACTTGGCTATGGCGCCTTGTTACTCCAATCTCTACACTATTAAGCTACAAAAAAATATTTGGGGTGGATAATGGGGGTCGAACCCACGACTTCCGGAACCACAATCCGGCGCTCTAACCAACTGAGCTATATCCACCATAATGTCTACTGTTACATATTTAATTGCTGATATCTTACATTACCAATATTATAATATTTAATGCTCTATTGTCAATATCTTTTAAGTAGTATATTAAATGGCGACCTGGAAGGGGCTCGAACCCTCGACCTCCAGCGTGACAGGCTGGCATTCTAACCAACTGAACTACCAGGCCGCGTTAATTGCGAATATTTCATTTTTCACAGTCTCGCATCACAAATTTGTTCACTCCCTTTGGGTCGTGCAAATTTGGTGCTCGGTGCGTTTAACCTACTACCAATTTACTAAAAACGTAAATCGAGTTAGGTTATAAAAATGGTGGGCGTAACAGGGCTCGAACCTATGACCCTCTGCTTGTAAGGCAGATGCTCTCCCAGCTGAGCTATACGCCCATCTAAAAATACGTTATGGTGACCCTACTGGGAATCGAACCCAGGTTACCGCCGTGAAAGGGCGGTGTCTTAACCGCTTGACCATAGGGCCTTGATTAAAATTGGTAGCGGAGAACGGATTTGAACCGCCGACACTGCGGGTATGAACCGCATGCTCTAGCCACCTGAGCTACTCCGCCTTATTAAATACTCAGGGTACTGAGTGATTTTTTGGTAGCGGGGGATGGATTCGAACCAACGACCTTCGGGTTATGAGCCCGACGAGCTACCAACTGCTCCACCCCGCGACGATATATACACATTAATTTATTTTGGTGCCGAAGATCGGAGTCGAACCGATACGACCTTTACGATCGCAGGATTTTAAGTCCTGTGCGTCTGCCAATTCCGCCACTCCGGCAATAAATCAGTGGCTCCAAGGGTGGGATTCGAACCCACAGCCTATCGGTTAACAGCCGAGTGCTCCACCGTTGAGCTACCTTGGAATTGAATCCAGCGACGACCTACTTTCCCAGGCAGTCACCCACCAAGTATCATCAGCGCAGAAGGGCTTAACTACTGTGTTCGGGATGGGAACAGGTGTGGCCCCTTCGCTATTGCCACTGGAT
>JAHRFV010000319.1 GCA_019084435.1 Dethiosulfatibacter sp. | reverse complement strand
TATTGACATCATAATGATATCTGTCTACATTATAAAGGATATTTCTGAATGGCTCACTCATCGGAATGGTGGCTCTATCCAAATCGGAATCATGGCTCAATTTGACCGGACTGGTGGTTCAATTTGTTCCGGAATATTCAAAAACGACAATAAACCAAATGCCAGTTCTTCCAACATTATAAAATTGTTGAAACGCTACTCCTGATTTTGATAAAACAATAAAGACAAAGACCAGTAGAATAAGTATTTGTGCTAATGCCGCCATTCTCATTTTAATCGGTAGTTTTCCAGAAAATTTACCTCCCATTGTATACTCGCCTAAAGGTGCTCCAAAAGCTAATGCCAATTGAAGTATTGCAATAGCAATTGAGAGTATAATAAAAGTATTTACTGCTAATATCATATTGATTCTCCTTGTATTTTGATTTTTCTTATTATTTTATTGATTTCGTTTTATCATCCCGTTGAGCACATCTGTTCCCGTTTCATCTAGTATTTTTACGATAAGTTCATCAGAAAGTATTTTAGAGTAATGTTCTTTTCTAGCCATCAGAGATAAACCTGCCTGTAATGCTTGCATCTTAATGAGTAGAAGTCTAAGTTCATCGTCGTCAAACTGCATCAACTCCGGGGTCTCCTTCAATTTCTTAAATGCAAACTCAATATTCTCCACTTGTTCTTTATAGGTATCTTTACTATTCAAGACTAGTTCTTCATAAAGCAAAGGGTACTTCTTAGCAAATATGACAGATCCTGTTCCAACATCTAAAAAAGGATCTCCAGAATTCTGTTCTGCAATTATTTCTTTGGTTATATTAATTGCCTTTAGAACCACTTCATGTTTCAACTCACCAACGTCCTTAAAATTTACATATATTGGTGCAATGGAGCTCCCTAAATGTTCAGCAACTTTTCGAATGGTAATATTGTCAAAACCTTCTTCACATGCAATTTGAAATGCAACGTCAACTAACTGCTCTTTTGTGTATTTATTTTTTGGTGGCATGTTAAACCTCCTAATTCAACACTTAAAATATAATACGATATATATCATATGATATATATCGTATTATATTTTATTGTTTCTATTTTGTCAAGACATTTTTCAATTTAAAATATTGAAAATATGGGGTGGAGAAGTAGTTTTTCAAAAATATGAAAACAATTAAACGCCACCTGTTCTACTCTATTAATATATATGATAGAATTATGTATTGCTGAAGTGTTGAAAAATGAACACAGAAAGGAGCCATTAAAATGGACGAAAAAGAAAAAATGATATCTATAGACGAATTACAAGAAAGCTTTGGAAAATTGGACTATATATGCAGTAAAAAAATAGCCACTACACTTTTCTTAGCCTATAAACTAAATAAACCAATACTGGTTGAGGGGCCTGCCGGAGTGGGCAAAACAGAATTGGCCAAGACATGTGCCAAATATTTTGAATCTCCTTTAATTAGATTGCAATGCTATGAGGGATTGGATGAATCAAAATCTCTTTATGAATGGAAGTATGGCAAGCAATTATTATATACCCAGATTCTAAAGGATAATCTCAACAAAATTATTGACGGTAAAGATTCTCTGGCAGATGCGATGGTAAAGATGCACAAACATGATGATCTATTCTTTTCACTAAATTTCTTAGAGCCAAGACCCTTGTTGAAAGCACTTCAAACGGAAGAGAGATCAGTCCTTTTAATAGACGAAATTGATAAATCCGATGAGGAATTTGAGGCCTTCTTATTGGAAGTTCTTTCTGATTATCAAGTATCTGTACCAGAAATAGGAACTATAACAGCCAAAAAGATACCCTTTGTCATATTAACCAGCAATAATGCAAGAGACCTAAGCGATGCGTTGAAAAGAAGATGTCTACATCTATATATTCCTTTTCCAGAAGCCAAAATGGAAAGAGATATCGTAAGAGTGAAGGTGCCTGGCATTTCTGAAGAGCTAAATAGACAATTGGTATCTTTTATACAACAAATAAGGCATCTGGATATTAAGAAGCTGCCTTCCATCAGTGAAACCATCGATTGGGCTCAAGTTCTAATGCTTTTATGTAAGGATGAGCTGGATTATGACATCATTAAGGATTCATTGAGTGTAATATTGAAATATGAGGAAGATATAAAGAAGGCCGAGGTTAAGCTTAGTAAAATGGCTATGATAGCAAAACAAAAGGATTGATACAATGGATAATATAATACTTGATTTTTGTTATAATCTTAGAAATGCAGGGGTGCGCATATCGGTATTAGAGACAATAGATGCGATATCAGCAATTAAGCATATCGGATATAGTGATAAAGAAAGCTTCAAATATGCTTTGAGTACTGCATTGGTAAAATCAGAGGAAGATATTCTAATATTCGACAAACAATTTGAAAGCTTTTTTAACGTCAAGCTATTTGATATGGATTATGCTGATGCAAACTTCGATGTTGCAAAGGCTCTTGAAAAAGAATGGAGTGACTTGACAGCGTCTATTATTAATAAAGATGATCGACAATTTTTAGAATTATTCAACAAAGCGATTGATTTCTCTAGGCTTGATGAAATGCAATATCGAACACAGCAAGGAATGTATGTGCAAAAAATAATGGATCAGATTGGCATCAAAAATCTTGAGGAAGATATAATGTTTCTTTCTGAGTCAAAAATTCCTGGTACAGAGTCAATGGTATCCGCACTGGAAAAAAAGAAAAAAGATTTGCAAGAATTCACAGAATCCTATGTCAAAAGCCAATATGAGTTACGGGAAGGAAAGAGAAACAAGAATGCACTTGAGAACAGGCTTCAGGATACCCGTTTTGCTGAGCTAAAAGAACATGAGATGGAAGCCATGAAGGTTATTATCAACAGATTTGTTAAAAAGATATATTCTCGATATTCCAAAAGAAAAAGGAACTATAAGAAAGGATTTCTCGATATAAAAAAAACACTTCGAAAAAATAGTTCCAATGATGGTATGCTTTTCGACATACAATGGCGATTTAAGAAAATAAATAGGCCGGATATATTTGTTATATGTGATATTAGCAATTCGGTTAGATATGCATCTCATTTTATGCTTCTATTTCTATATAGTTTAAATGAGACGCTATTAAAAATTCGATCTTTTGTCATGTGTTCAGATTTAGTGGAAGTCAGTCATGTATTTAAAGAATACGAAGTTGAAGAGGCATTAGATAGGATTTATTCCGGTGAAGATTTAGATATCCTGTTAGGTTATACGGATTATGGTGAATCCTTTAAGGATTTTAAGAAAATATGCGGTAAATCCATCAATAAAAAGAGCACAATAATTATATTGGGTGATGCTAGAAATAATGATACCAATCCACACATCGAGATATTGAAGGAAATAAAAGATAAGTGCAAAACTCTCATATGGCTTAATCCAGAAAAAAAACTCTTATGGGGTACTAGTGATTCGGAGATGGACAGGTATCTTCCCTATTGCGATATAGCTGAGGAATGCAATACAATAGGACAACTTAATAAGATACTAAATGATATTTTTAAGAGAACATGAAGATGGCGGAGAAGGAGGGATTTGAACCCTCGCGCCGGTTTTGCCGACCTGTCGCATTTCGAGTGCGGACCCTTCAGCCGCTTGGGTACTTCTCCGTGTTCCTGTTTATTATAGCAGTCTTCTTAGAATATGGAAACAATTTATACTATTCGTCTTTAAATTCTTTATATCGATACAAATAGCTTGGCCTCCCAATAGATCCATACTCGATCTCCAGTCTGACTTCTCCGATAGAAACAAGGTACTCCAAGTAGCGTCTTATAGTCACAGCTGAGACCTGTAGGGACTCAGCCAATTCATTTGATGTCACCTGCTGATTCTGCTTGGATTGCATGTAAGCCCTTATTCTTTCAAGGGTGTTTTTGTGAAGTCCTTTTTGAAGGGAAGCTGATAATTCCTGAACCTGACTTGAAGTGATTCTGTCTATATCTTCCTGGGTAATCTCTTTTTTTGAGTTTAGAAGCATAAATCTGTTCTTGTAGTTTTCCAGCGAATTTTTCAATCTCTCGTACTCAAAGGGCTTGATTAGATAATCCACCACGCCCAGCTTGAACAATTCATCGATGCTGTCTGTCTCCTTTGCAGCCGTGACCATGATCACGTCAACCATCATCAGTTTGCTTCTGATATCTTTAAGCAGTTCCAGTCCATTTGTCTTAGGCATGTACATATCAAGGAGTAGCAAGTCAATTTTATAGGATTCGAGTTTGGACATGGCCTCCTCACCATTCCTGGCGATTCCAATCACATGATAGCCATCGATTGTGGAAACGTATCTTCTATTAAGCTCTGCAACCATGGGATCATCTTCAACTATTAGTAGGTTTATCATCTAATACCTCCTTTGGTATGGTCACATCAAATTCAGTAAACCTGCCTTTAACAGATTGTACGTTAATCATGCCGCCAATCGTATCCAGATTTTCTTTTATCAGTGTCAGCCCCAGTCCTCTATTGCCTTCCTTAGTTGAATAACCTCTGTTGAATATGCTGTTGAGGTCGCCTTCATCAATGCCCAGACCATTGTCTCTGACTGTGATCTTTATTTCATCATCTTCTTCTCTTATCATTATATGGATGGTTTTATTATCACTGTTTTTGCTGTTTAGGGCATCCATAGCGTTTTCTAACAGATTACCAATGATGGTCAACATACGATTGCTCATAATCTCATCTCTCATTTTTGCAAGATAGGTGTCGTTGTCAACAATCATTTCTATGCCTAGCTCTTTGGCTCTACTCAACTTGCCTATGAGCAAACCTGCCACCTTTGGCTCCTTTATCCTGCCGATGATCATGTTGATAATCTGACTTTGTATGCTGTCCACGTTGACGATATATTTCTTTGCTTCCTGCAATTCGTTAAGCTCTATCAGACCCAAAATGACATGTAGTTTATTCATGAATTCATGGGTGTTTGCCCTAAGTCCATCAACCAACTGTCTGACACCTGTGAGCTCCTCAGCGAGATTGATTACATCTGTCTTATCCTTGAATGTTGCTAATGCGCCCACTAGCTTTTCCCCATCATATATTGGAACTCGATTAGTGATGATAACCGCACCATTGACAATCTGTTCCTTGTCATATTCCGGTATGCCCGTCTCGAGGACATATCTGAGTCTGGAGTTTGGAACCACATCGTCAATCTGTCTTCCTAAGGTGTCCGCGTTCTCAATCCCCAACATGTCCAATGCGGAACTGTTAATGAGTGTAATTTTCCTGTTTTCATCTATGGCGATAATCCCCTCGTGTATTGTCTCTAGGATACCTTCCTTTTCCAGATACATCTTGGCGATGTCTTCAGGTTCCTGTCCAAGAAGAACTTTTTTTATGCTTCTGGCTAGAAAGAACGCGCCTGCGCTCCCAAGAACCAATCCGAAAAAGGCAGCCAGCCAGACCGTTCGCATGATTTGGCTTTGCGCGAGGTCCATGGTTGTTGTGAGAACACCAACCAAGGCATACCCAAGTTGTTTGCCGTCACTGTCATAGACCGGTGTGAAGGATCTGACCTGGCTTCCCAGAGTTCCTGTGGCATAAGAGGTATAGCTCTTGCCAAACTCAAGGACATCATTGTCGTCCCCGCCTACAACCCGAAATCCCAACCTTTCTTCAACTGGATGGGCGTGCCTTATGCCATTCATATCGGCCACAACAATAATGTCAATATCTTTGGTGGATTTGAGAACCTCTATGACAAATGGCTGCAGCTTATTGACACCAGTCGGATTTTGAAGTCGTTCTATAACGATAGGTGTTCTGGCCAAAAGCTGGGCTGTGTTCAAAACATTTTTCTCCACTTCCAACTTTATATTGTTTAGATACCATCTGCTGGTAAACAGGGTCGCGGTAGCTATGGACAAGAAAACGATTATTATGACCAGGATTGTGATTTTTGTTTGGAGTTTGACATGTATTTTTTGCATTTGAACCTCTATCCTATGCAGTATTCTTAGTGTCTTGAATTGCTTTTCTTAATATTTTCTAAAACTAGTGCAGCATCATCCGATACCAGATAATTGTAAGTAGAATCTGGTACCATTGCTTTGATTTCAGACCATCTATCCTCTTTGATCAGCTGTCTGACTGTGGATGCGCTGACTATCTTCGTGTCGATTTCGAGCCTGTCGACCAGCACAATCTCAACGCCATATTTTGGCAATATGCTCATCATTGCCTGATTATACTCATTGGTGGTCTTGGAATAGGGCTCTGTCCCCAAATAGCGTTTCCTGATATTGAAGACAGGGGCGATGTATTTGCCAAAAATACCTGCATCCAATGACTGGTATGCCTTATCCTTCTCCTCGTCCTCTCTTAAGAAATAAGTGGGAAAGGTTCCCGATGAGATAATATACTCACCACCCGGCAAAACCGTTACATTTTCAAGATTCTTGAGTCCTTCCCTGATTAGTTTCATTCTAATATGGAATGGAAATAGAGATAAATCCTCTTCCACAACAAACACAATCACTTGTCGATTCTCTTCGGATGCCTTTTGTATCAGGTAACGATGACCTAGGGTAAATGGATTGCAATTGACTACCAGTGCAGCCTTTGGGCCATCGTTCAGGTTTGAGTTCTTAAACATTTTGGATATATATCGCTTAATGTCCCTGGAACCTGATTCAAGCAATACTATGTTGTCAGCGGTGTGTATTTCCTTGAACCCAAAGCCCTCAAATAGGACCTTGTTTTCCGGTCTGGTAAATATAAAAGAGTCCTGAATTCCTTGATCAAACATAACGTTTGTGATTTCAGTCAGAAGTCTCTCTGATACTCCTATGCTCTGATATTCCTTTGCTACTGCAAAGCATTTGATGACCTTGCCCGCATATGAGCAGGTGCCGATGATCCGATTATCTAATCGAGCTATGACTGTATGCTCCACATCATCATCCAGTGCAAGCCCAAAGGATGCCAGAAACAGTTCAACCTTTTCTCTCATATGACTCTTAATATCTATTTTGTGAACGACTATTTCATACATCTAATTAACCCTTTACCTGATACACCACATCTATAATGGTTCCGTCTCTGTATTCAACAACAGAGACAATTTTGTCTGATCTCTCGATTTTCTCCGGTTTGCCAATCATTTTCTCAGCTGCTTTCTGAAGCTCTTGGATAGTCATCACTGGAACATTATGTTTCCTTAGTTTATCAATTAGGTCCTGTCTCAATGGATTGACGGCAATTCCCCTCTCTGTTACCAGAACATCCACAGTCTCTCCAGGCGTGCTGACAGTAGTCACTTCATCCACCACAGCTGGTAATCTTCCTTTGAACAACTGAGACACTACAATAGACAGCTTGGAGCCTGCCGCTGTATCGCTATGTCCTCCTGATCCTCCCATGATATAGCCATTTGAATCCGTTGTCACGTTGACATTGAAATTAAGGTCAATCTCTGTCGCTCCTAGTATGACGATGTCCAAGACATTGACCAAGGCCCCTTTGTTGTGGGGATTGCCATACATGCTTGCTGACATGATTTGGTGATTCTTGTTTCTCTTTAGGGAATCGATGGCGCTTAAATCAAAGCATTGAACATCCATGATGCACTTGAACAGCCCCTCATCCAACATATCCACCAGATATCCGGTGATGCCACCTGACATAAAACTACCTGTAATCCTTTTCTCTTTCATGATGTCCTTAAGATAGGAAGCGACTGCCAAAGAAGTCCCGCCTGCTCCTGTCTGAAATGACATGCCTTCCTTTAAAAGACCTGAGGCCTCTATGACTCTAATGGTGTCCTTTGCGATTTTTAGACCCACAGGATCCTTTGTAATCTGTGTTGTACCAGATACGATTCCTCTTGGATCGCCTATACTGTCAACCACAAGAATATAGTCCACATACTCCTGAGTTATCTCAATGGGGCAAGCTGGATAGGGCACTAGATTGTCTGTGACGGCGATGACTTTGACGGCGTATAGAGCGTCTGAATTGGCATAACCCAGTGACCCGCAGGCTGATTTGCCCTCTGTGCCGTTTATATTTCCCATAGAATCACAGGTCGGTGCTCCGATAAAAGCCACATCGATTTTTAAGTCTCCACATTCTATCGCTCTTGATCTACCACCATGGGTAGTCATGACAGCAGGGTTTTTCAGTTTGCCCTCGGATATGGCTTTGGCAACCGGTCCTGACATGTAGGCTGCATAGATGCCTGTGACTGTTCCTGATTCCATATGATTCACAAGTGGTGCCTGTACAGGGAAGATGGAGCTTGCCGCAACTGTCAGATCTTTAATGCCCATTTCGGCTATCTCTGCCATGATTAGATTCATGACATAATCTCCGTTTCTGAAATGGTGGTGGAATGATATCGTCATACCATCCTTTAGACCTGACTTTTCGATGGCCTTTCTTATATCATGAATTACCTTGCTTTCTCTCGGATTGGCAACCCGTGTCTTCACACTTTTCTTTACAATATCCTCATGGTTTTCCTGAACACCAGAAAAAAGTTTGATCTCTCTATTTGGTAGGGTCAGACTGTCTGGTATTTCTCTCCCTAGTATATTTTTCATTTCATCGCCTCCTCATTCAGCAATCCGGCTAGAATGGCTTTCCTAATAACCGTTTCTGCTCTCAATATAATGGGAGCATCTATCATCTTACCTTCAAATGAGAACACGCCTTTGCCCTGCTTTTTGGCCTCGTTCATCGCCTCAATGACGCTCTGGGCATACTGTATCTCTTCCTGTGTCGGTGTATAGACCTGGTGGATTGCATCGACCTGACGCGGGTTTATGGCTGCTTTTCCTGTCATTCCAAGGCTCTTGCCTTTCAGCGTATCCTCTGTCAGACCTTGACTGTCATTGACATCGGCGAAAGGCGTATCAATTGCCTGTATCTTGAAGGCCTTGCATATATTGGCTATCTTGTTCCTGGCATAATAGATCTCTCCGCCTTCTTTTGTTCTGGATATTTCCATATCAGCTGTTAAATCTTCAGCGCCAAGAAGCACAGCTTCAATCCTTTTTGATGCTTTTATGATGTCTGCAATGCTCTCAACAGCATAGGCTGTCTCCGCTATGGGTACCATTTTTATTGACCCCGCTTCAATGCCCTCTTTCTTCTCTATTTCTGAGATGATTGAATCAGCGATTCTAATTTCTTCCTCGGTTGCCATGGGAATCATAAAGGCATCCGGTCTATTAGGGGTTATCTCCCTCAGATCCTTCTCTCCGAATGCTGTCGATGGCGCATTTACTCTCACCACAACCTCGCAGCCGTAGAAATCCACTTCCTTTAGAGCGTGCATAATGAGATTTCTGGCTGAATCCTTTTCATCGATGCTCACAGCATCCTCCACATCCAGAATAATACTGTCAGCTCCCAATATACCGGCATTCTGAATCATGTTCGGGCTGTTACCGGGTATAAATAGCATACTTCTTCTTAATATACGCATCGTATCCTCCTCTTCAAAGCGCTCTCTTGACTGCAGTTTCAACCCGTGACCTGATGGTGTAATCCAGTGCACCCCTATCATTTGCTGTAAGTTCTATGTTTTCTATGTTCATCGATTTCAGTGTCTCTGTGATTATATTTCTGATATGATTGCCGTATTGGGCATACACCACGCTGCTCAATCGAATATCAAATCCCTGATTGTCTCCAGGCTGCACCATTATGAAAATATCGCTGGATTCCATTGTTCCAGCTCTTGCAGTTTTGCTGATCTTCATATTTAGCCCTCCTTTTTTTCTTTTATTGTACAGTTTATTGGCACGCAATACCAGAAAAAAAAGACAGGATAAACAGATACTTATATAGGCTGTTTATCCTGTCTTACTATATTGGTCTAAAGGAGTCTAGATCCTATACAAGTGGTCTGTATAGGCTTTCTTCCCGATTATATTTTTCTTCGGTACTGGGTGGCTTTCCATGCTCCATTTTTCTAAAAACTACCTTTCCCTCCCCTAACCATGTTCTTTTATTCATCATGTCCTCCAATCAGTCGATTAAAACCTCGGTAGATCTCTCAGCACGCCAAATGGATAATCATCGGCTTGCTTGCTCCTGTTGTTCTTGTATTCTATATTTTTATATAGGTTTCGGCCTTCTTTTAATATTTTCCAATTTTTCATCATATCCTCCAATTATTTCTGCCTAAAATCGTGAAAGTTTTCTATTATTCTATATTCAAGATTTCTCTTTGGCATTTTTTCTCTATTTTTATATTCCAATCTCATAAACAATTTTCTTCCGTCTTCCAATAATTTCCAGTTTTCCATCAGATCCTCCAAATCAGTTTTCCCCATAATTCAGGATTTTCTTTTATAATTTCGTTATCAAAAATACTATTTGATTTTTTGCTATTATTTCGATTCTCTATTATCATATTCGATTTTCTGTTCATTTATTTACCTCCTTATTTCTACTTAGCACTTTGCTGTCAATAAAGCCCATTATCTTCTTGTTTTTGTCACCTTTCTGATTGTCATTTGAATTACCTCCTTTGTTAAGTTGTTGATCAAATCTATTTTAAACATAAAGTCTTAAACAATATGGTTAAATCTATTAAAATTCCATTAAAAAAACCGCAGGTTCCCCCGCGGTTTAGGTACTAAAAAACCGCAGGGTGTGTTTACACAAGCCTGCGGTTGATATTTACAGAGAAAAATTATTTTCCTATAATTCCCACATTTGGAGGCTGTATAAACGTTCTAAAATTAGATACAATTATCCCGTTGTCGACACTTACATCTGATGCTGTTCTGATTGTTCCTAATATCATCATGATCATTTCAATTCCTCCTTTATAGTATTTTTTATCCTTAAATAGGATAGCGTACTTCAATGCTGATGTCAATACTAAATGTCAAATTTTTATTAAAATATATTATTGAGCTATATTCACTGTTGATTTGACGAAAGTGTTATTAATTTGGTTCCTTGATTCTGAATTTTTTTAGGTTTTATAAAATTATTTTGTGTTAATTCGATTATAATTCATTGACATGCGAACAAGGTAATGATATCATACTAATACACCCCCCCTGGGTGTACGGGAGGTATCTATGAAAAAAGACAAATATAATATATCTGGTATGACTTGTTCGGCATGTTCACTGGCTGTTGAAAAAAGCATTAAAAAGATAGAAGGTGTGGATGACATTTCTGTCAATCTGCTCCAGAACAATATGAGTATTACCTTTGATGAGTCAAAGGTCAGCGAAAGCGATATCATCAAGGCTGTTGAAAAGGCAGGATATGGTGCTTCGCCTGTAAAAGCAGTAAGTAAAGCCAAAGAAGAAAAAAACCCAGCTGAAGAAGAGTACAAGGAAATGAAAAAACGACTAATCTGGTCTCTTATTTTTACTGTTCCCTTATTTTATTTAGCTATGGGAGATATGTATGGTTGGCCGTTGCCTGGGTTTATAACAGGCCATATGAATGTTATGAGCTTTGCTTTCACGCAGTTTCTCTTGACACTGCCAGTTGCAATCATTAATAGCAAATACTACAAGGTTGGATTCAAAACCTTGTTTAAAGGATCCCCCAACATGGACTCTCTGATAGCCATCGGAACCGGTGCAGCAATCGTTTACGGGGTCTTTGCAATCTATAGAATCGGTTTTGGTCTAGGCCATGACAATATGGATTTGGTTAAAACCTATGCCCATGATTTATACTTTGAATCTGCAGGTGTTATTTTGACTTTGATCACCTTGGGTAAATTTCTTGAAGCCAAGGCAAAGGGCAGCACCTCTGAGGCCATCAAAAAGCTGATGGATTTGAGTCCTAAGACAGCCCTAGTCGAGAGAAATGGCATAGAGGGCGAAGTACCTGTGGAAGAACTGATTAAGGGAGACCTCATTATCGTCAAGCCTGGAAAACGGATACCTGCAGATGGTATCGTCACTGAGGGCTACACATCAATGGATGAATCTATGATCACCGGCGAGAGCATCCCCGTTGAGAAAAAACCTGGGAGCAAGGTGACCTCCGGTAGTATCAACAAAACAGGCTTCATCAAATTCACGGCTGAAAAGGTTGGAGAAGAAACCACACTTTCACAAATTATCAAGCTTGTGGAGGAGGCACAGTCTACCAAAGCACCTATAGCCAAAATGGCAGACAAGATCAGTGGTATATTTGTACCTGTAGTTCTGGTAATAGCATTGCTGTCTACTATCGTATGGATGCTGCTTGGTCACACATTTGAGTTTGCATTATCTATTGGTATCGCAGTTTTGGTCATCTCCTGTCCTTGCGCTTTAGGACTTGCAACACCTACGGCAATTATGGTAGGTACTGGCAAAGGCGCTGAGAACGGCATTCTCATCAAGTCAGGAGAAGCCTTGGAGATAGGACATAAGATAGAGACAATTGTTTTAGATAAAACAGGTACGATCACCGTTGGAAAACCTGAGGTAAAAGACATTATAACCTTCGAGGGTATGGATGAGCTGGAGCTGCTTAAGATTGCGGCATCTATGGAAAAGGGATCCGAACATCCACTGGCTGAAGCGGTCATCAACAATGCTGAAGAAAAGGAGTTGACGCTATATCAACCTGAGGACTTTGATGCGATTCCCGGTAAAGGAATAAGGGCAAAAATTAATAACAACTCTTACAGTATCGGCAATGTAAAGCTGATGACAGAAATAGGCATCGACGTTTCTGAGCATCTTGAGCTTCATGAGAAACTCAGCAAGGAAGGAAAAACACTGCTGTATCTAGCAGATACCAAGCTACTCGGTATCATCTCAGCGGCTGATGTTGTAAAACCAACTAGCAAGGAAGCCATACATGCTTTCCAAAAGATGGGTATACAGGTTGTAATGCTGACGGGTGACAATCAATTGACGGGAGAAGCAATCGGCCTTCAGGTAGGTGTTGATACGGTCATAGCAGAGGTGATGCCTGCTGACAAGGAGCGTGAGGTTAGAAGACTACAGGAAGGCAATAAGGTGGTCGCTATGGTTGGAGACGGAATCAACGACGCACCAGCCTTAGCAAGAGCTGATATAGGCATCGCAATAGGTGCCGGAACAGATGTGGCTATAGAGTCCGCTGATGTGGTACTGATGAGAAGTGATCTGTTGGATGTGGTTTCAGCGATACAACTCAGCAAGGCAACTATTCGAAATATCAAGCAGAACCTATTCTGGGCATTCTTCTATAACTCTGCAGGAATCCCATTGGCAGCAGGAGTGTTCTATTCAATACTGGGATGGAAGCTGAGTCCTATGTTCGCCGCAGCAGCTATGAGTCTTAGCTCCGTGTCAGTCGTCACTAACGCATTGAGATTAAAGGGTTTCAAACCCAAAAAATATGAGTAAAAATACCAATAAGAGGAGAAACGAAAATGAAAAAAGAAATATTTATTGAAGGCATGACTTGCAATCACTGTAAGATGAGAGTGGAAAAGACACTTAAAGAAATCGATGGTATCAAATCAGCTGAGGTGGTACTGGCCGATCAGAAGGCTGTTGTTGAATTTGAAAAAGAAGTGGATGAGGCGCTTATCACAGAGCTTATCGATGACGCGGGTTACAAAGTTGTCCGTTTCCAATAGGAGGTTATCCTATGCATGCAGATAAGAAAAAAGTTACACGATTGTTAAAGACTGCTCAGGGCCAGATTGAAGGCATCATGAAGATGGTAGAGGATGACCGCTATTGTGTGGATATATCCAACCAAGTGCTGGCAGCCCAGTCGCTACTCAAGAAAGCCAATCACGAAATTCTGAAGGCTCATATCGATGGATGTATCAAAACGGCCTTTACGAATGAAGAACAGGGCGAACAGAAGATTGATGAGGTCATGAAGATTCTTGATAAGTACTATAATATGTGATCAACAGGGTTCTTCAAAAGTACTAAAGGCACATGAAATTAATTTCTTGTGCCTTTTTGATTCTCAAATATCTCACTAAAACAAAATTATGTTAGCACCTATTAGAAGTACCGTAAATATAGCGATGCTCATAGCAGTCAGTATATAGCCTTTTTTCTCTCTTTCATAATACCACTGCATAATCAACCGAAATAGATGTACAGTAATTATCAATACTAGCAAGCTGTCACTTCTCCTGTTACCTCTGCTGGTCAGAAAGACAATCAATATAATACCAGTCGCAAGCAGAATGTACTCTCCCCACATGTGGTACTTGTTGGCATATTTGACAATCAAACCCTTGTTCTTTTCGATGTCATACTTTTTAATCAGATATTTTTCCAGAAAAACTGCAATGATTATCAGAAAACCCCCGAGTATGATAAACTCCATAAACAATTCTGTCACCCCCCCTCAAGATGCCTGAAAAATTAACAGGGTTCTTGGATTCAGTTGGCGTTTCATACGCCATCTGAACCTTAGAAACCGTTATCCAGGGACTCTACAGTGCTTATCTACCACTTATAGAGGTGGGAGTCTTAGCACTGTTAGTCATCGGACAATACCTATGCTATTGATCTGACAATTTGTTTATTTTAGCCGCCATTAGAAAATCATTTCTGGAAAGACCTCCAATCTTATGGGTTATGAGTGTGATTTTCACACGACCCCATCCCAACTCGATATCTGGATGATGTCCCTCTTCTTCGGCAATTTCAGCAACCTGAACGACAAAAGCTAGAGCTGATTTGAAATCCTTGAATTTGAATGATTTTTCAATTTGTTTTTTTTTCACCAATTTCCATGTCGGTCCTATGTCAGCAAGCATTCTCTTAAGCTCAAACCCCTCCATTGGTGGTGTTCCGATTGAACAAGGAATGCATTTTTCTTTAGATAAATCTTCAGACATTGTACTCCCTCCTAAAAATTCTTATTATTACTATATCATCCGGCTATGTGTTTATCAACAGGGTTCTTGGGTTCAGGTGGCGTTTGAAACGCTATCTGAAACTTAGAAACCATTATCCAGGGACTTTACAGTACTTATCTCCCACTTAAAGAAGTGGGAGTCTTAGCACTCTTATTCATCGGATAAAGGGATTGCTTGATTAACATACCTGTCATAGGCTATTTCAACAAGTCTGTTGATAAACGCTGTAAAATCAATTCCTATACTTTTAGCTGCAATTACAAGAGAACTGTCTCTATTAAGACCCGGCATTGAGTTTATCTCTAATATATATGGGGTGCCTTTCTCGTTCAATCTGATATCGACCCTTGCGAAATCAAGGCATCCAACTGCATTGTACGTATCAATGGCTAGTTTTTGGATTCTTTCAGTCTCTTCTTCAGTAAGAAGAGCCGGACAAATTTTTTCTACCATTCTTCCGCTGATTTTTTTCTTATCTTCAAAAGTATAGATTCTAGGACCTTCTTTAAAAATCAGCTCAACAGGTGGTAACGCCACCACAGGGTTGTTGCCCAGAAGTCCTACATTTATCTCTCTTCCGTCAATATACTCCTCTACTAGAGCTTGTGTACTGAAAGCATCAAAAATTGCTTTGACCCCTTTTCGCAACTCAACTTCGTTGTTGACTTTCCTTAGTCCAAGTGAAGATGTCTCATCCTTTGGTTTGACTATCAATGGATATTGCATATCAGCACGTATATCTGAGTCGGATCTCTCCATAACTGTAAATTTCGGTGTCGGTAATCCCTTTTGTTCGATGATTATTTTTGTAACAATCTTGTTCAAAGCCAGAGCATGAGTATCCGGTCCCGATCCCACATAAGGAATACCCATCATTTCCAATACTCCCGGTATATGCATATATCTGCATTTTCCCTGAATGCCATAGCACAGATTAAAAACCATTCCTGAAATCTGTCCTGATATGACAGGCGACATGAATTTTTCCAGTTTTTCGATAATATACTTATCTCCCTCGAATTCAAATACCTGATGACCACCTTTTTCCAAAGAACTCATGATGTCATTTATAGTCCCCATACTGTACTTTTCCTGGCATGGTCTGCCAAAATGATTGATGACAGCATGACTCTCAAAGTTATAAATGACAGCTACTTTCATCTTTATCTCTCCCCGAGCTTCATATTTTCGGTTCTTTTAACTGCAGCAAGATCGATTCTGGATAGAATCCCATCTTTTCATAAAATGGCAACACCGACTCATGACCATCTGCTACGGACAAAATGATTTTCTCGCATTGTTTTTGATTCAGCCAGTTGATGGCACTGTAAACTAATTCTTTCCCGTAGCCCTTGTTCCTTTTTGTCTCTTCTACAAATAAGGAGTCAATTTCACCGATACCTTTCTGAAAAGAACATATGCAATAACCAACTGTTGTGTCTCCCTCTTTGATCAATTCCATAAGCAGGTTATTATCATCAATCAATTCGAATTTTTGACACCTCTTCTCAAAGGTCATATCCCTATAGCGATCTGCGAAATATCTGGATTCTGCCAAATGGATAACTCTTAGCTTTTCCCATAGCTGTTTTATTAGACTAAGATTGTCTTTTTTTATTCTTATAAGAGGCATATTTTCCATCCTTCATAAGTAGATTGAGTGATAGCATTATTATACCAAAAAACCTGCCTTTTGACATCTGGTAGGTCTAAATATATAATGAGTCAGGAGGTGCTGAAAATGAAATTTGGACATATAGGTATTAAGGTATCAGATATGGAGCGCTCATTGGCATTCTATGAGAAGGTGTTATCTGCTAATATATTAAAGGATTATGAGTATCCCGAAAGCAGATTGGTCTTTCTAAATGTAGGT
Organism: Dethiosulfatibacter sp.; assembly: GCA_019084435.1. The sequence continues at coordinate 13,536 of JAHRFV010000319.1, read as the reverse complement.
GGAACAATCATTGAGCTGATCGCTAAGGATGAGAATAAGGAAAGAACCCCGGGTCCTATAGAGCATATAGCATTTAAGGTGGATTCCCTTACAGATAAAATAGCGCTTTTAAAAACTCTTGGTATCGAACATTCTCAACCAAGAGTTGTAGGGACTGCCCAAATTATTTTTTTTAATGGGCCAGATAATGAGAGGTTTGAATTTGTGGCTAGGGTTTAGAGTGCTTTAAAGGCATTCTCCCTGTACTGATTGGTATATAGGTTGTGATAGTGTCCTTTTATACCCATCAACTCTTCATGAGTTCCTTCCTCAACCACTTCTCCCTTTTCAATGACCAATATTCTATCTGAGTTTACTATGGTAGATAGCCTGTGGGCAATAACAAAGGAGGTCCTCCCCTGGAGGACTTTTTCTATTGCGTCTTGTATCATTCTCTCTGTCTGAGTGTCAATGGATGAAGTGGCTTCATCCAGGACAAATATTCTAGGATTTGATATAATCGCTCTTGCGAATGATATGAGTTGTTTCTCTCCGGTTGAAAGCTTTCCTCCTCCTTCTCCTACCTGTGTCTGATAGGTCTCTGGAAACTTCATGATAAACTCATGGGCATTGACCAGCTTAGCCGCTTCCATTATCTCTTCTTGTGTTGCATCCAGTTTTCCGTATCTTATATTGTCTTCAATAGTCCCGCTAAAGAGATGAGGCGCTTGCAACACATAGCCGATATTTTCATGAAGCCACGCAATTGACCTGCTTCGGTAATCCACGCCATCTATTTCAATTAATCCCTCTGTCGGCTCGTAGAATCTGCATATCAAGTTTACAATTGTACTTTTCCCTGACCCTGTCTCTCCCACCAGAGCGATGCTCTGGCCTTGCTTGACTGACAGGTTGAAGCTTTTCAAGACCTCTTCACCGTTCTTATACCTGAATGACACGTTTTTAAAATCAATGTCTCCATTTAGCTCATCCCAATTGGACTTTTTAGGCTCCAATATAGTGCCGTATTTTTCCTGGACTTCCTGGGTGTCGTATATGTCCATCTCTTCGTCAATCAGGGATATGACCCTCTCTGCCGCAGCCTGTGCCTGCTGAAATTCAGCTATGACTCGGGCAACCTCTCTGATAGGTTCGAAGTATTGGGTGGCGTAGGAGATAAACAGCACTAGAGTACCATACGTGATCACACCCTGGATGACACTGTTGCCTCCTGACCATACTACTAGGGCTATAGCGACACTTGAAAGTGTCAAAACAATAGGCAGAAACAATGCCGAGAAGATGACTGCTCTTATTGACGATCGCTTCATATCTGTTGTGATCTCTTTGAACTCATTCAGGTGTTTTTCTTCTCCAACTAGCACTTTGGTGGTAATAGCGCCTGAAATACCTTCACTGAATGAGCCTGTAATCCTTGAGTTGATTTTTCTTACGACACGATAAGCCTCTAATATTTTCTTTTGAAAGTATATGCTTAGTATAGCTAGCACAGGAACAACTGATAAGGTCAGCAAAGCCAGCTTCAAATTATATGCAAGCATAAAACCCGCAATGATAATCATCAGGGAAAATCCCCACACAATATCAACTATTCCCCAGGAAATAATTTCTCCTAGTCTCCTAGTGTCAGATGTCATCCGTGCCATTATCCAGCCTGTAGGTGTCCTGTCATAATATGAGAATGATAATTTTTGAAGCTTATCAAATGCCTCTTCTCTGATGTCATAGGTCAAATTCATCTCGATTTTTCCAGCTGTCGATATGAAAATGAATATATTAAGCGATTGCCACACAATTAATAGGCAAAATTGAAGTATGAATTTTTCCAGACCTTCAAGCTGACCCGGGACTATAAAATCATCGATTGCTCTTTGGGTCATTTGAGGGAATATTGCATCCGCAAGAGCCAGGTTGATCATGAAAAAGATAAGGATTGCCACCAGTTTCTTGTAACGGATTAGGTATTTGAAGATTTTTTTCCAAATTTTCATATCTATTTTTTTTGAATAGTCTTGTTCTTGAAATTCATAATCGGACATGTTTTTTCCTCCTAAACCTACGCCATCTGGATATCCCAGATCCGTTTGTAGTAACCGCCTAAAGCCATCAATTCGGCGTGGTTTCCTCTCTCGATAATCTTGCCGTCTTCGACGACCAATATATTGTCGGCGTCATAGACAGAAGCTACCCTATGGGAGATGATGAATGTAGTGATGTCTTTCTTTCTCTCTGACAAAGCTTTTCTGATAGCAATGTCCGTTTCTGTGTCCACCGCACTCAAAGAGTCGTCAAATGCAAGGATGGGATAATCATTGACCAGTGTTCTAGCTATTGCCAGCCTTTGTTTCTGTCCTCCTGACAACGTGACACCCTTTTCGCCAACAAGGGTGTCATAACCCTTGTCAAATTCCTTAATAACATCATGTACTGAGGCAATCTTAGCAGCTTCAAAAACGGCGTTTTCTGATTGCTGACTGCTAAAATTGATATTGTCTTTGATGGTTTTTGAAAACAAGAATGGTTCCTGCAAGACAATACCTATATGTTTTCTAAGCCACTTTTTCTGGATGTTTTTGATATCTACGCCATCAATTATGATCCGACCGTCATCCACATCATAGAGACGCCCCAGCAAATGAATCAGCGAGGATTTTCCTGACCCTGTCCTGCCAATGACCGCTACCGTTTCTCCTTTTCTTACTGAAAAAGAAACATGGTCCAGCACCTTCCGTTCGAAATTGTCAGGGTAAGCAAAGGAAACATCATCAAACACAATCTCTCCCTTGATTTCTGGCGTTGTTTCATTTTCTTTGTCTGTTTCGATCTCACCATCCAATATTTCTTGGATTCTATCAGATGATACGATAGCCTTTCCCAAATCCGAGAGAATTCTTCCCAGTTGCCTGATAGGCCAGAGAAGTCGGTATTCATATTGAATAAACACTATGATCGCTCCCAGGGTTATCTCTCCCATATAGGTGAAATAAACTCCAGATACCAGCACAAGCCCAATGGATGCAAGTGAAATAAAATCTGAAATAGACCAATAATAAGCCAGGTATTTGATGAGTCTGTAGGTTTTTTCTGCATATGATTTGTTCTTTTCTTTGAATTTCTCGATCTCGAATTTTTCTCTGGCAAAAGCTCGAACCACTCTTGTCCCGTGCAGGTTTTCCTGTATCACTGTCGATAATTCAGCTTCTGCTTCATCAGATATCTTAAAAGCCTTTTGGACTTTAAGAAAGAATATGTAACCAAAGAAAAAAATGATGGGTGTCAGTATCATAGCCGCTACAGTCATTTTCCAGCTTATCTGAAGCATGAAATAAAGGGCGATAATAACCATGAAAACTGCTCTTCCTACCTCCATGAGTTGTATGGACAAAAAACGTCTGACTGTCTCCACATCTGAGGTGGCTCTTTGCAGTAAATCCCCTGTGTCAGAACTTTTGTGATAGTCAAAAGGCATCTGCTGGATATGATCATAAACCCTATCTCTTATATTCTTGGCAATATCTTCAGACGCTTCGGCAGACAATCTGTTTGACAGGAATAGAAAGAGGCCATAGATCGCAGTAACGATAATAATCGCAATCCCGCCAATCCATAGGTTGTTACGGACATATTCCCTTCCTCCCGGCATCTGAATGATTCGTTGGATAAATAAATACTCCGATGGTAACTCACCAATGAATGAATCGACTACCATCTGTATAATGACTGGCACCATTAATGAAAAAGCTACAGATTTGCCCATGAATATGATCGATAGAATATACTTACCTCTGTTGTTTTTCATAAAATGCCATAGTTTACTAAGTTTTTTCAAGTCTTCACCTCCATAATTGTCTTTCAAAACACAAAAACCGCAGGGTTACCCTGCGATATAGAATTGAAAAAACCGCAGGATTGTTTAAACAGCCTGCGGTTAAATATTATCAAAATATTGCTTTGATTCTACTTAATACCAACATACGGAGGCTGTGTAAACAGATTAAAAACAGGCGCACTGATGCCTTGTGCTGTTCTTGCATATGAAATTCCTATAGTTTGCATGAATATTTTAATCATCTTTATCCTCCTCATTATTATTTTTCCATATCCAGAATAATACACTCTAATTACAATGTCAATATCAAATAGCAAATATGTATTTAGTGTAATATTTAGCGATTGTCTATCATTCTGATCAAATGGCAGCTTATTGCTTCAACCTTGAGTAAATTGCCGATCGATTGGTCGTTGATGATGTCGTATGCTTGATTTGACGAAATCTGTATTTCTTTAGTTCCTTGAGAAGCATTGACCACACACAATATTTTTTCATTCTCATATTCCCGAGTGAAGCTAAAAACGCCATCCTTGCAAATGTAGGGTTTCCAGTCTCCTTTTTTTAGGACTTCCAATCCATCTCTAAGACCAAATATCTTTCGGTACCAGTCAAGCAGTTCTTGATCTTCTCGTCCCCAAGGATAAGGTTTTCTGCAATATGGATCTCTGAATCCCTGGACGCCAACCTCGTCACCATAATAAATACATGGAATCCCGGGAAATGTTGCCTGTAAAAACGACAACACTTTCATTCTCCTGATGCCAAGCTGATACTGTTCGACTGTCAGCTCGTACTCAAAGGCATTAATATCCTTTATCTTATATTCTGCCGGGGCTTCTCCTAGTATAGTTAATGCTCTAACTGTATCATGACTGCCTATCAGATTCATGCAAGAATAAAAGTATTCACGTGGATAGTTTTCGTACAGAGACATCATATTCTTCAACACATCAACCGCGTCCATATCTCCTAGAACAAACTTTATGAATGTTTCCTTAAAAGGATAATTCATTACTGAATCCAGTTCATTTCCCAGGAAATACTTTCGTAGTTTCCCATAGCTTATCTTGTTGGAGGCGTCTTCCCAGACCTCACCAAGTATGATGCTTTCTTTGTCTACAGTCTTGCTTTCTTTATGAATGAGCTCTATAAATTCATCCGGCAACTCATCTGCTACATCCAGCCGCCATCCCTTAATGCCTCTCTTTATCCATCGTTTGATAATGCTATCCTTTCCTGTCACGATATAATCAAGATAGGTGGGATGCATCTCTCTAACATTTGGAAGACTAAGGTTTTTCCACCAGCTATCATAGTCCAGGGGATAGTTGATGAAGTCAAACCATTCATAGTAAGATGACTCCTTGGACTGAAACGCACCAATGGTTGGATAAGTGCCTCTTCTGTTAAAGTATTTGCTGTCACTTCCCACATGGCTGAAAACACCATCCAGAATAACACTAATCCCATTGTCCTTGCATACTTTTATGAAGTAGTCAAAATCCGCCTCTTTTCCAAACCCAGGATCAAGCTTCTCATAGTCAGCTGTATCATACTTGTGATTGCTATTGGCTTCGAAAATGGGATTTAAATATAAGACAGATACGCTAAGTCTTTTCAGATAATCAATTTTTTCTGTGATACCTTTGATATTACCACCGTATATATCCCAATAAAGAATATGCCCCTTAGGATCTTTAATATAACGATTCTTGTCATACCAGTTGGTATATTTGACAAATCCCGAACGATTTTTGTAAAGATCTTCTTCCCCACCACTATTGAAACGGTCGACAAAAATCTGATACATGGTTCCTTCTTTGTACCAATCAGGGACCTGAATATCCTTCTTATGGACTGTAATCTGAAAGGGTATGGGATTTTCTCTGTAGACATAGCTTTCCCCACCCAATTTTTCCGGATTATTACCTACATAGAGAGTTCCCCAACTATTAATAGCTTCAATATGGTAAAACATTACACAGGGCTCTACTGGAGCATCAAAAACGACCTTGTGGATATTGTAATAATCCATTTCCGTCTCTATTGCCATCGGATGAACATGGCTTTTCTCGTCACAGTAGGTTACTAAATTACAGTTTAGTCGGTCTTCCTTAGTAGTTTTTATTTTAATTTCAATAGATGTGCCTGTCTCAACGGCTCCAAAAGGTGATTTGTGCTCAGACATCTGTGAATTGAAAATTAGTTCCATTCATTTATCCTTTAATCAGTTTGTAGTATATTTCAATGTACTGATTGGCTGACTTGCTCCAGTCGAATTTTGACTTGAAGGTATTGGCGACCAGTTTATTCCATGATTCCCGGTTTTTCCTAAATAGACAAACAGCTCTATTTAGCTCTGACAACATCTCATGCGCGTTATATGAGTTGAAAATAAATCCGTTGCCCTTACCTGTCACAATATCGTATTTTGTGATGGTATCATTTAGTCCTCCAGTTCTCCTAACTAATGGTACAGCACCATATTTAAGGGCTATAATCTGTGTCAATCCGCAGGGTTCTACTCTTGATGGCATCAGAATGATATCACTTGCAGCATAAATCTTTGATGCTATTGCAGAATCAAATTTGATATTGACCGATACGGTGTCAGGAAAACTGTTGTGTATATGTTTGAAGACATCTTCATATTTTTTATCTCCGGTACCTAACACAACTAGGTTAATCCCCAGCTTCATAATTTCATAAATGACTCCTGTTATCAAGTCGATGCCTTTTAGCTCATCCAATCTGGAAACAATTCCAACCAGAGGCTTGTCCTCATCGTATTTCAAGTCAAGCTCACTCATGAATTGTCTCTTGTTTTCATTTTTCTTTTTAATGGATTTAGAGTAGTTTACATACAGATTTTTATCAGTCTGAGGATTATTGGTTTCATAGTCCAGTCCATTCAATATGCCTGTCATTTTGTGGTTGTTGTTTTTGATCACGCCATGAAGACCTTCTCCGTAATAATCATATTCCAACTCCTTGGCATAGGTTGGGGATACAGTAGTCACCCAATCTGCGTTGTAGATGCCAGCCTTCATCATATTGGTGTCGCCTTTGAATTCTATATCATTGGTGAGGTCTTCCTTTTTTAATCCTAGGATGTCCATAATAGTATCTTCACCATAAACACCTTGATACTTGATATTATGGATTGAAAGTATTGTTTTCAGGTTCTTGTAATGCTCTCTGTATTGTTTCTTGAGTAAAAACGGGATAATGGCTGATTGCCAGTCGTTGCAGTGGACAATATCTGGCCAGAAATCAAATTTTGGTATAAAATCCAGCACTGCCTTAGAAAAGAACAGATATCTTTCCGCCTCGTCAAAATAACCATACAGTCCGTCCCTGTCGAAATAGTAGCTGTTTCCTATAAAATAGTAAACAACGTCATCTAGAGTCAGTCTGCTGATTTCGCATTTCTGATGTCTCCAATTCATTTCAACCTCATAACTGCCGATCACTTCTAGTTTTTCTTTATAGTTTTCTTGAATATTTCGATACAGGGGTAAAATAACCCTTATATCGACACCTTTCTGTTTTAAAACCTTTGGAAGTGACCCGGAAACATCTCCCAATCCACCACTTTTAGCGAAAGGAGCTGCTTCTGATGTAACGTATAATATTTTCATGTGGGTATCCTCCTTTAAATTATTGAATTCTTCTTGATAATCAATGGTTCCTTTACTGTCCCCACCAATATCTTATTACTGCCTATTTTAACATACTTATCCAAAACCGCATTGACAACTACGCTGTTTTCACCTATAACACACTGCTGCATGATTACGCAGTTTTTTACCTTCGCACCCTCTTCAATTATAGCCTCTCGGAAAATAATGCTGTTTTCGACTTGCCCTTGAATGTTGGTACCGCTGGCAACTAGAGAGTTTTTAACCTGTGTATGCGTGTTGTATTTCGCCGGGTGGTTGTCTTTTGCTTTGGTATATATTTTTCTATCGCTGTGCAGAAGCTCTTTCTGTACTTCCATATTGAGCATGTCCATTGAGCAATCAAAATAAGATTTGATTGAATTGATAATTTTGACATATCCATTCAAATAATAGCCAGCTACTTTCAGAGCATTCAAATTGTCTTTGATAATGTCAATCAGATCAATACTGCCCGTCATTTTTACACTTTGTAAAATATCTAACAGTACTTCTTTTTTGATGACTAAGGTATCAACAAATACATTTGAATCAGTATCTCTCTGGTCAGCACTATAAATGATTTCTTTTACCATTCCGTAATCGGTCTTTAGAATGACTTCTTTGTTGAGTATCTGTCCTTGATAATCCCTTTTGAAAACCATTGTTATATCAGCTTCTTTCTTTTTGTGAAAATCCAGAGCCTCAGTCAGATCAAAATTGTAGACTATATTACAGCCACAAATGACAAAATTTTCAACTTCTTTGTTTATCTTTGTGAAGAATGCCTCGTTATCTATAAAGTCTTGGAGATTAATCCTTGTTATTTCACCAATTTTTACGTTTCTGCCTCCATGAAGGATAGCGAGATCATTGCTTTTCTCACTCAGATTCCATTCCTCTCCAGATCCAAGGTGATCCACCAGAGACCTATAAAGATACGACCCAATAACACCAATATTGTTGATTCCTGAATTGACCATATTGGAGAGCGCGAAATCTATCAATCTGTATTTGCCACCTATGGGTACGGTGTGAATACTTCTATGACTGACCAATTCGCCAAGGTCACTTTGATTGGGACTATTGATTATAATACCAACTACATTTCTCATAATGTTTCCTCCCCCTTAAGCTATAACCAGAATATCATCGCTGTCCATACTGCCGTTGACAGTGTCTTTTGCTATCGTTACATTTTCTCCGATGATTGCCTTTTCAACAACTGCACCATCTTCAATAACAACCTTGCTGAACAATATTGAATCCCTGACAACAGCATTTTTGCCTATAGTTACCTCGTAGGACAGTATGGAGTTTGAGATCTTTCCTTCTATCAGACATCCGTCACACACCAGGCTATTGGATATTTCTGCGTCAACGCCAACATAATGGGGTTGACGATTCCTATTGTTAGAGTATACTCTCATGGCCTTAGAAGACAAATCCAAAGCAGAATCTGATTTAAGCAGATCCATATTTGCTTTATAGTAGCTGTCAATGGTACCCACGTCCTTCCAGTAACCATCAAACAGATAAGAATAGATTGCTTTCCCTTCAGCAATCATTGTTGGAATAATATTTTTCCCGAAATCATGTTCTGAGGATTCATCGCCAGCATCTCTAACCAAAATCTGCCTGAGAACATCCCATCTGAAGATATATACCCCCATAGATGCCATGTTGTTCTTTGGTTTTTCAGGCTTTTCATCAAACTCAATAATTCTCATATCCTGGTCAACATTGGTGATTCCAAATCTGAAAGCTTCTTCCCACTCCACTTCCATGACAGAAACTGTCAAGTCGGCACTTTTCTCTTCGGTGAAATCCAGCATTTTAGAGTAATCCATCTTATAGATATGATCTCCGGATAGAATCAAAACATACTCCGGGTCGTATAAGTCTATAAACTCGATATTTTGATAAACAGCATCAGCTGTATTTTTATACCAACTGCCACCTTCCTTGTCCATATATGGCGGCAGGATATAGACGCCTTGGTCTAGTTTGTCCAAAGCCCAAGAACTGCCTGTCCCGATGTATCTGTTCAACAAAAGAGGTTTGTATTGAGTCAGTACACCAACGGTATAGATATTTGAATGAAAACAGTTGCTTAGGCTGAAATCAATAATTCTATATTTCCCACCAAACATGACACCCGGTTTTGCATTGTTGTTTGTTAAATCCTTGAGCCTGCTACCCTGACCTCCTGCCAAAAGCATTGCAATACATTTTTGGTTGCTCATTTCATTACCCCCTTTTGATTTTCCATATATCTCTGTTATAATCCATTATGGTTCTGTCACTAGAGAAAAATCCAGACTCAGCAATGTTTTTCAGTGTCATTCTGAACCATTTATTTCTGTCTTTGTATGTCTTTTCAACCTTCTTTTGAGCTTCCACATATTCAGAAAAGTCTTTTAAAACGAAATAGGTATCATTGTGAGCAACTAGGCTGTCATATATATCCTTGAACTCAGTAATATCTTCTGCAAAAAATCCATCAACCAGATTATTGACTACTTTTTTTAGATCTTCATTTGATTGGTAGATTTCATATGCATTGTAACTTCCATCATTGTAATATCCGATGACTTCCTCTGATCTGAGCCCGAAAATAAACACATTATCTTCGCCAACCCTCTCTGCTATCTCAACATTCGCACCATCCAAGGTACCTAATGTCAATGCACCATTCATCATGAATTTCATATTTCCTGTTCCACTAGCTTCCTTGCTGGCAGTTGAAATCTGCTCAGACACGTCTGCAGCAGGATATATGATTTCAGCGAGAGATACGTTGAAGTTTTCTAGAAAAACAACCTTTATATATTTACTGACAATTGGATCATTATTGACAATATCGGATAACAGGCTTATAAGTCTTATGACTTTCTTCGCCATATAATAGCCTGGTGCTGCTTTACCGGAAAAAATGAAAGTTCTAGGATATATTTTCATTCCTTCATTTTTGATTTTCTTGTACAAGTAAAGAATATGCAAAGCATTCATCAACTGTCTTTTGTACTCATGTATTCTCTTAACGTGTACATCAAATATTGAATCAATATTCACTTCTATTTTATTATGTTTTTTAATGTAAGCTGCCAGTCGTTCCTTATTCTTTCTTTTAATATCATATAGGCTATCGATTGTCGCCTGATCATCAGCGTAATCCAACAAGCCTTTTAGTTTTTCAGCATCATATTTCCACCTATCCCCAATTCTATCATCCAGAAATTTGGAAAGATTGGGATTAGATTTCAGTAAAAATCGTCTATGAGAAACACCGTTGGTTTTAGCGTTGAACTTCCATGGGTATATCTGATACAGTTCTTTGAAGGTTTCGTTGATGATGATATTGGTGTGAAGTTCTGCAACACCATTGACAGATTTGGATCCGATAATGGCAAGATTGGCCATATGAATCTGATTGTATCTTATAATAGCGTTTCTTTCCCTGATTTCACGGGTTGCATCATCACCATTTTCTATAAATCGCCTGTTTATTTCTTCAATTATCATATAAGTTCTTGGTAATAATTCTCTTACGATATCAACAGACCATTTTTCTAAGGCTTCAGGTAAAATAGTGTGGTTGGTATAAGCACATATATTGGTGACCTGTTCCCACGCATAATCCCAAGACAGACTCTCTTCATCCACTAAAATCCTCATCATTTCAGGGATAATTAGGGCGGGATGTGTATCATTAATCTGTATCTGAATCTTATCGGCCATATCATTAAAGTTATCATTGTTGGTTTTGTATCGTCTCAAAATACTTTTTAGTCCTGCACATACAAAAAAGTATTGCTGTTTTAGTCTGAGCAATCTACCCTCATAATTTGAATCATTTGGATAAAGCACATGTGTAATGGCCTCGGCCGAAGCCTTGTTTTTTATGGCATTCAGATAGTTTCCTCGATTAAAGGATGCCAAATCAAAGTCATCAACCGTCTCAGCGCTCCATAGTCTCAAATAATTCACATCCTCAGAATCATAGTCCAATACAGGAGTATCATAAGGTACAGCAGTTATTGCTTCATAATTTTCATGAATGAATTGGAGCCTGCCGTCAATCATCTCTGATTTGACATTGCCGTAGAATTTAATGATTTCTGATTTTGATGATTTCTTTATTTCCCATTGATTACCATTAACTAGCCATTTATCAGGCAGTTCGACCTGATGACCATCGATAATTTTTTGTTCGAAAAGACCATACCTATATCTCAAACCCATGCCAATAGCTGGAATATTCAGATAAGAGAGAGAATCCATAAAGCAAGCCGCCAGTCTCCCCAAGCCACCATTACCAAGACCAGCATCTTTCTCTACATTTTCCAAGTCTTTGATATCAATTCCCAGATCTGAAAGTCCTTCTTCGACAACATCATGAATACCCAGATTGATCATATTCATATCCAGTAATTTACCGATTAGAAACTCCATTGAAAAATAATAGACTCTCTTTTTGTTCAATACTCCATTAAGACGCGAGTGACTGTCAGCCATATAAATTGCTACTTTTTTCATAATAAGTGACGCCAAGACTTTATACTTATCTTCTATATTACTCTCTTCGAAGGATTCTCCGGTGATTTCCTTGAATCTTTCCAGATATTGTTCCTTAAAAGCATTTTTATCAGCAAAGATATTATCTCCTCTTTTTGTTTGATTTCTTTTTCTTGATGATAAGACCAGTGAGACCCGGTAGCCTTATTTCAACTGAGTTCTTCATTCCGTGAAGTCCTATTGGATCGGCTTCATAATCATTATTCTCTATATTACCGGTTCCATAAAAATCTTTGTTGTCTGAGTTTAAAATAATCTCATAACTACCTGGTTCTGGAACACCGATCCTATATTGATCATATTGCTGGTTGGTGAAATTCAGAACCACAACACATAAATCTTTTCCGCTTTTTCTAATGTATGAATATATGCTCTGGTCGCTATTATCCACATCTATCCACTGGAAGCCTTCCCAGGTATTATCCTTTTTCCACAGCGCTTTTTCTTTCATATAAAGGTGGTTAAGATTCTTGACATACCTATGATGGGCTTCGTGTATAGGGTATCCCAATAAAAACCACTCCATCGCCTCATAGTATCGCCACTCCATGAATTGGGCAATTTCATTTCCCATAAAGCTAAGCTTTTTACCGGGATGAGTCATCTGATACATCGCCATCAGTTTAAGGTTTTGGAATTTTTCTTCATACGTTCCTGAGGCCTTGTCAATAAGGGTTTTTTTTCCATGTACAACCTCATCATGAGAAAAAGGCAAAATGAAGTTCTCACTAAAAGCATAATGGATTGAGAACGTAATTTTATCATGAAAATATCTTCTTTCAAAGGTGTTTTTACTAATATATGAAAGTGTATCGTTCATCCATCCCATATTCCATTTGAAATTAAATCCCAACCCGCCTTTGTCAACAGGATAGGTCACTAAAGGCCAGGCTGTCGATTCTTCAGCAGCCATCATGGCAAAAGGATAGCGCTCAAAGATGACAGTATTGAGCTCCTTCAGGAAATCAATTCCATTTAGATCATCAGTTCCTCCGAATTGATTTCGAAATGGGGTTCCATCAATACCAAAATTAAGCTGCAATATGGAGGTGACACCATCAACCCTAAGGCCATCAATATGGTACTAGTCAAAGTAAAAATTTGCATTGGAAATCAAGAAATTCTTAACGGCTCTTCTACCAAAATCGAATTTTTTAGTCCCCCAATTTGGATGGTCGATTCCTCCATAGAGCTCCTCACCATCAAAACTCAACAAGCCATGCTCATCTCTGCAAAAATGTCCCGGTACCCAGTCTAGAATCACACCTATATCATTTAAGTGACATCGGTCAATGAGATACATCAGATCGTCGGGGGTTCCATACCTGCTGGTGATTGAGTAATAACCTGTGGTTTGGTAACCCCATGAACCATCGTAGGGGTGTTCCATAACCGGCATGATTTCTAAAAAATTATAGCTTAATTCTTTCATATATGGTATCAGTTCATCAGCCAATTCCCTATAGT
>JAHRFV010000003.1 GCA_019084435.1 Dethiosulfatibacter sp. | reverse complement strand
AGCTCTTTCCAATCGTCTCACCCTCTAATCCATATAGATATCTATGTCTATTTTGGTTCCTTCACTACTGGATGTAATATTGAATCTGTCTGAATATTTTTTCATGTTGGGAAGTCCCATGCCTGCTCCAAAACCAAATTCCCTTGCCTCATTGGTTGCGGTTGAAAAACCCTCTGACATAGCCAGATCAATGTTATTGATACCTGGTCCGTTGTCATGAGCTCTAATTGTCAACTTGTCCCTATATATCTCCAGGTACATCTTGCCACCTTTGGAGTGAATAATAATGTTGATTTCGGCTTCATAAGACACGATAGCAACTTTCCTGACAATACTTGGTTCCACGCCAATACTCTTCAAGTTTCTTTTTATTGAACTTGAAGCACTTCCTGCAATATCGAAATCATTTGCAATAATTTCATAGTCATATCTTTTAATCAATTCTTCCATTGCTGAATCCTTTTACGCCTTTTGAGTACAGCAATCCACATGAGTTATACATATTCAGATTGGTGGTCAGCAGTGCCATGCCGTTTTCTCTTGCCATTTCAATGACTTCAGGGTGTGGTTTTTTCCCTCTTACCATTACAATAACAGATAAATCAAGCATCTCAGCGGTTCTAATCAGCTGTGTGTTGTTCAATCCTGAAACCAGAACAGCCTTATCGTCCAAGTAGATTGATGCTAGCACATCACTCATCAAATCCGAGGCATAAGCACCAACTATCTCTTTAGTCATCAGGTGATCCCCTGAATGAATCTCAGCACTTAACAAATCTTTAATCTCTGATACTTTCATTGATTTCCTCCATTAACAATATCTTGTTAATAATATAACATATCGTTAATTTTTTGTCAATCTGTTCCACCTTAAAATACGCGTTTGTCATCGGACAAATGTTTAAAGCTATTCTAACATATTTTAATATTTATGTCTCTCAAAATAGTTTTAAACCTATAAAAAATCCCTAAGCATGCTTTTCCAGCCTGGGATTCTTATATTTCAATACTATTTTTTAAACATACCATTTTCCAGTATGTCCATAACCGAATCTACAACAGCTTCGAAATCAACATTTTCATCATCTTCAAACATGACATATTTCAATCCTATGAAGTTTGATATTCCCATCAATACATAACTTAGAACCGTAAGATCAACGTCAGATACCTCTCCAGCAGCTCGCGACTTTCTTAGACCTTCAACATAACGAATTGAGAAGGACTCATAGTAGTCTACAAAAATATTCTTATCAATATACAATGACTCCCATAAAATATTATAGACATGCTTATTGACTCTCATGTAATTTAGGAAGGCATACAATCCAATTCTTTCCTTATCGTATCTGGAATCATTCTCTTTGATTTTTTCCGCAACCGCTTTTCTGATTTCGTGACTGTATATCAGCAACAGGTATTTGTAAAGACTGTACTTATCCTTGAAATAAATATAGAAAGTACCGAGTGCAATATTAGACTCGTTGGTTATATCGATTATTGAGGTTCCATGATACCCTTTTTTGTAAAACAATTCCTCTGCTGATTTAAGGATCTTATTTAGAGTTTTTTGCCCTCGTTTTGTTTTGGGTAAATTTACTATTGAATCCAATTTGTCTCCTTCTAACACTTTACTTCTAAAAACAGTCATTAATTTTGTCCGACATTAATATTATCATATTATACAAACATATAAAACAAAAATATTCAATATTCCATCATAATCAAAGAATTGACATGTCAAGAGACTCAGCATTAATGAAACCCAGTACTAATGTAACGAACAAAGCCGGTTTTTCATACATGGAAGCATGCCCTGCTCCAGGTATCAATATAAGCTCTGAATTTTCCAATAATTGATGTAATCTGTACTGTTCTTCTTTAGGTGTTAACATATCATTTTCACTGCTTACAATCAAGGTTCGCGTTCTAACTTGTTTGAGTTGTTCTTCCAAATTGTAGCTTTCTGAACTTTTTGTCAATCTGATCATCGCATCCATAAAACCCTTATCTGAAAAAACGGTGCTAGTCAATAATTTCTGTCTGTTTTTCATGAAATCATAGTTGTTGTTGTAAAAAGCTGGGGAGTATATAACCGGTATAGCTGTCAGATAATAATTCAAGGGTTGATCTGCACTGAGATTCCATGCCTCACCTATGTCTTTCAACCAAGCAGATGTTTTGCAGGAGGCATTGAAAACCACCAGCCTTTCAACCATATGACCATACTTGACTGAAAAATTCAAGGCTATCTCGGCACCGTATGAAATTCCTGCAATACTAACTTTATCATAGCCTAGTTCTATGATGAGTTGTTTTAAAACCTCTACCTGAATATCATGAGTGTAATTGGACTCTAATCTATCCGACTGACCCTGGTCAAGAAAATCCAAAAGAATTAGTTTATTATCCTTGCTCAGAGCATCAACAAAGATTCCCCAGCTTTTTGTCGACATCATAATGCCATTTAACAATACAATTGGTTTTCCTTCGCCATATATTTCATAGTAGACTTGTTTGCCATTATAATCAAAAGTCGCCATTCAGCACCTCCAGTTGTCGAGTACAACCATCAACGATTTATTTCTTAAGCTGTTTGATAACATGTGACATATTTTCTGCCAAATGACTCAATATGCTGGCTGCTTCCAAATCCTCATCAGCATCAACAGCACCACCCTTGCCAGCTACACCAACGTTCCAGTAATGTGATCCTATAACAATAAGATCATTTACTGTCATCCATAGCATAAGCTCTGCAAAAGTAAAGTTTTGTCCTGCCCGTCTCGCAACCGTAATTGGAGCAGCTACTTTACCGGAGAAAGCTGTCCCTTTCCATTCGTAATTTTCTGATTTTCCTTTCATATCATTGCTGATCCATCTGCCCAGAAAGCCAGCTCTATCCAACAATGCCTTGGTAATAGCTGTTGATGATGAATTATAAACCGGTGACCCAATCAAGATACCATCTGCTTCCATCATCTTTTCGAAGACCTCATCAAAGTCATCCTTAGGTAAAGTGCATACTTTTGCTTCCACACAGCCATAGCAGCCTGTACAGTGGTGGATATTCTTATCTCTAAGCCTGATTAGCTCTGTTTCCATGCCATGCTTTTCTAATTCATTTAGAGTATATTGAACAAAATACTCTGTATTGCTTTTATCTCTTGGACTTCCCACTATTCCAATTACTTTCATACTTACCTCCGTTTTACCAAATCATAAGCTCTTTAGCCGAATGTCTCAGCTCGTCTCTAAAATCAGGATGAGCGATCGCAATTAATCTCTTGACTCTCTCTTTTATAGATTGTCCTCTTAACCAGGCAACTCCATACTCAGTTACAACATAATCAACATCATTTCTAGATAAGCTGACAATTGAACCTTGTTTAAGCAACGGTGATATCTTCGATATAGTCTTTCTGTTACCGTCTTCACCCTTAACATCTGCAGTAGAATAAAGTGCTATAAAAGACTTTCCATCCGGGCAATTCTGAGCACCAACAGCTGTATCTGCCTGTCCACCTGTTCCAGAGAATTGAATCGGGCCTATGGATTCTGAAGCACATTGACCAAACAAATCTACTTCAAGGGTCGTATTGATAGACACCATCTTATGATTCTGTCCAACCACATGAGGATCGTTGGTCCAGCTTCCTTTTCTTAATACTACTGACAAATTATCGTCTAGGTAATCATACAATTTTTGACTACCTAATGCGAAAGTCGCAATAGATTTTCCCCTATAAAATGATTTCATCGAATTGTCAACCGCGCCACATTCAACTAGTTCCACCATACCGTCAGTAAACATTTCTGTATGAATACCTAGGTGTTTCTTGCTTTTTAAAGCATTGGCAACCGCATTCGGAATGCCGCCAATCCCTAATTGGATAGTAGAACCATCTTCAATATTATCAGCAATAAACTCACCTATTTTATTGTCTTTTTCAGTAAACAAGCCTTCCGGCAACGTAGGTATTTTATAGTCAACCTCTAAAATAGCATCTAGTTCACTGATATGTATGGTCGTATCACCCATGGTTCTTGGTAGATTAGGATTTACTTCTGCAATTACAAAAGCGCCGTCTTCTATTACTTGTTTTTCGTAGGTACATCCCAAGGAAAGTGTCAGATTGCCATGCTTATCCATAGGAGAGCAGGTACATAACAGCACCTTTCTTCTATCACCTGCTGCAAAGCTTCGCTTTGTATAGGCAAAATGAAGATGTTGGGGCACATGTGACACATTACCGTTAGGATGTGCTTTTCTTATTGGAGGAGAATAGAACCAACCATTTGTGAAAATGGTGTCCTTATACTCGGGGTTTTTTATGTACTCATAATCAGCCATAGGAAGACAATTGCTAAGGTCACAGTCTCTGACTCCCCTTTCCCTGATTCTGTGCAGCTGTGACAGAATAGTGATAGGCTCGCTCCCACCAAGCGCACTTATGATAAAATCTCCTGATTTGAACAGGTCCAAAATTCCATCTAGGTTTTTAACTTTGCTGGCATATAAATCCTTTAAACTCATCGTTGTTAGTCTCCTTTATTGATTATTTTCCCCATCTAAGTAACGAACAAGCAAATGCATAACCTGTACCCGCACCTAACAATGCAACCACTGAGCCATCCTTTATCTTTCCTGCTTTGACGCCCTCTCTTAATGCTATCAATTGGTCAGCATGTCCACAATGTCCAAAATCAGAGAGATAAAATGTTTTTTCTTCCGCTATCCCTAATTCCGCCATTATGGCGTAATGTGCTTTTGGATTGATGTGGGTAATGCCTATGAAATCAATATCACTAGCTTGCAGACCAGAAGCTTCTAGAGCCTTTTTCACAGCTCCGGTAAAGCCAGGAAGTGACCTTTCAGCCAATCTTTTTTTCATGCCTTCCGGATCTGTCAAATTGATCAGTTTAGCTCTCCTAAACTTTTCCGGATCCTCAGCAATTTCGTCGGTTATAGGATATAACGTGCCACCGAATTTGCCAATGACATCATCACTGAAAACATGATCTGTAATGATACCGCTACCTAATACTTCATTTACGCCAAAATCTCTCTTGAGAATCATAGCAAATCCACCAGGACACATGTCAAACATAAATGATTGCATGGGGTCTTTGTAGTCTATCAGGTAGGAATTTGTATTGCCACCTGTTACAAGAACAGTTTTTAGGTTATCATCTGCATACATCATGTCTTTTGCCACTTTCAAAGCCAATGGTGTTCCGGCACATCTGAAGGATAAGTCCCAAGCGTAAGCATTGTCTGCACCTATCTCATTTTGTATCTTTATGCCTACTGTCCAGCATATATATTCAGCGTAGGTTTCACCCGCATATAAAATCATATCGATTGTTTGCGGATCGATACCAGTTCTTTCCAACACTTCCTTGCTGGCCTTCGTTGCCATCATGCCGGAATGGTCTTCAGGTCCACCTACAAACTTTTTATTAATCCCCATCTTATCCCGCAATACTTCAGGTCTTATGTTCACTAGTTCTGACAATTCCTCTGCTGTTATCATTTCTTCAGGTGTGTAAATAGCATAATCCAATATGCCCACTTTAAAATTTTTATCCATTTGAACCTCCTTTTAAGACTTTAATGCTTATTTAACTTTACCTAATTTTAGTTTAGCCTGCAATCTGTAGAAAGCCCCCATTATCCCATAAGGCATGAAAATTACTAGTAAGATATACACACTACCTATAAAAAGCATTGGGAATCTGAGAATGGTTGCTCCAGGATAACTATTAGCCACTGTCAATAGAAAATTATTAATCCATGTAACAAAAGCACTACCTATGATAGCTCCATATAAAGTTCCTGTTCCTCCGACTAGTGTTATCAGTAAAGCGTTCAAAGTATATTGAATACTTAAGTAATCTGTATTGGCAAATCTAGCGATGACTGCGAAAAAGACACCCGTCCACCCTGAAGCCAATGCCGATACAATGATTGCGATAGTTTTATACTTATTAGTGTCAAAGCCTAAAAACCTTGATCTTTGCTCGTTTTCTCTGATAGACAGTAGCACTCTGCCCGTAGGAGACAACACAAATTGTCTCAACACTAGTGTCATTACAATCAGAAACACCAATGCAAAATAGTATGCGCCTACTCTCGTTTCAAATAAAGGATCTAAAGCTACTCTGGATGCTCTCATTGGAAGACCATCTTGTCCACCTGTAACAAAACGCCATCTTTCAGCTATGCTTCTGACAATTTCTCCTAATGCTAACGTTATCATTGCAGCTGCAACAACCCCACCAGTTTTTAAGACTATCTTACTCATTATATAGCCCCCGATTACAGATAGAGCTGAAACTGCTAAGATTGCTATAACGAAATAAGTCAAATCGTTCTGAATATTTAAGAAAATTACGCCCATGTAAACGCCACTACCGAAGAATATGGCCTGTCCAAGGTTGATGAATCCAGTGTATCCTCTCAAAATATCATAGCTCATACCGTAGACAGCCAGCAGAAAAATTCTGCTCATCATTATAAGCTGTGCGTTCTTGAGATATTGCGGTAGAATAAACATTCCTATTAATAAGACTGCTAATGATACTAGCGCCAAAGGTTTCATTTTTTGAGATCCCATTTGATCAGACACGTTAATTTTATCACTCATTATTTATTCACCGCCTTTCCAAATAATCCTTCAGGTTTGAACACAAGGACAATTGCCATGACCAAAACATTGGCTACAACTGATATTGCCGGTAAGAAAACTGCAACAATTACCCCCATCAATCCTAAAAAGATGCTGCCAAGGAAAGATCCCATGAAATTCCCAAGTCCGCCGATTACTACTACTATAAATGCTAGAATTTGATTGTTCATACCTGCAGAAGAGACAAGATTACCTACTAGCGGCATATACCGAGCCCCCCCCAATCCAGCTAAAGCAGCACCACTGGCAAATATGACAGT
>JAHRFV010000009.1 GCA_019084435.1 Dethiosulfatibacter sp. | reverse complement strand
GATAGAGACATGTGACTTGCCTCTGGCGGCTCCCAGTGCAAATATTTCGGGAAAGCCCAGCCCAACAACAGCCGAACACGTCATAAAGGATCTGGATGGCAAAGTTGATGCGATTATTGATGGAGGAGATTGTCAGTTTGGCATGGAATCAACGGTTATTGATGTTTTGAATGAAACACCTATGATTCTAAGACCAGGGAGTATAACTTTGGAGGATATCGCTGCAACTATTAACACGGTAATATATGATCCTGCTATGATTCATGATACGATTATAGCAAAATCACCAGGACAAAAGTACATACACTATGCACCAAAGGGTGAGGTTTATCTATACATAGGACAAACCAGCGATATCAAAGATGCGATCAATAAGGCTGCAATGCAGTTTATCAATAATTCAAAGAAAGTGATGATTCTAGGTACTGAAGAAAGTATAATGGATTATAAAGAAGGCATTATTTTAAATCTAGGTTCGAGAACAAATCCAATGGAAATTTCGTCAAACCTATTTAGCATGCTAAGAAAAGCTGATGAACTAAAAGCTGACATCATATTAGTAGAAGGTATAGATGAAGAAGGTCTTGGGGTTGCCATTATGAACCGTTTGAAAAAAGCCTCCGGGGGCAGGATCATAAACTGCGGAGATTTGGTATGAAAATATTGTTTGTCTGTACTGGCAACACTTGCAGAAGCCCAATGGCTGAGGGATTATTCACAGAAATCATCAGATCAAAAGGGATGAAAAGTGAAGATTTTACAGTTGTCTCAGCAGGCTTGATGACAATTGATGGGGTGGAAGCTAGTGAGTATTCAGTTAGAGTGTTGTTGGATAAGGGAATTAACATTAGTGGTCATCTGTCTAAAAGACTTACGGATGATATGGTGGAAGAAGCTGATTTGATACTGACTATGACACTCACCCATAAAATTGCAGTAACAATGAAGAACGATAAAGCCATTGGGAAAACTTATACACTGAAAGAATTTGCAGGCTATACAGATGGAGATATGGACATTTCAGACCCTTTTGGTATGGATATTGATGCCTATAAGGAGTGTGCAGAGGAAATATTGATGGCACTTGAAATTTCAGTAAAAAAAATAACAGGAGAATTGATATGAAAATTGCATTAGCCAGTGATCATGGTGGATTTGAATTAAAGGAAATCATCAAGGATTATCTTCAGATCAACGGACATGAGGTGAAGGACTTTGGAACCTCCAGCCTTGAATCTGTCGATTATTTCGACTATAGCGTGAAAGCCGCAGAGGCAGTATCGAAAGGTGAAGTGGAGAGAGGAATTGTAATGTGTGGTACCGGTATTGGTGTTTCAATTTCTGCTAATAAAGTAAAAGGCATCAGGTGTGCACTTTGTCACGATGTATACTCGGCAGAGATGACAAGGGCACATAACAATTCCAATATGCTGGCAATGGGTGGTCGGGTCATCGGACGAGATCTAGCTGTAAGAATCGTCAAGGCCTGGTTGGAATTTGACTTTGAAGGTGGAAGACACCTACGAAGGATAAACAAGATATCAGACTATGAAAACCAATGCTAGTAAAAAATAAGCAACTATAAAGAACAGGAATTTAAGGAGCATACATGAAACAGATCTATATCGTTTTTTTCGTAACGTTTATATTGTCTTTTGTTTTGACGCCAATAGCAAGAAAATTAGCTTTTAAGCTAGATGTTCTTGACTATCCCAAAGACGAGAGAAAACTTCATAAGAAACCCATACCATATCTTGGTGGCGCGGCTATCTATGCAGCGACCATGATAGGGATGTTCCTGTTTGTGGAACTGGATAAAACCACACTGGCTGTAATGGCAGGTGGAACGATTATATTTTTGGTGGGTCTTGCTGATGACATGAAGGATATTACTGCAAAGGCCAAATTGACAGGTCAAATAATCGGTGCGATTATTGCCATTTGGGGGGGAGTCACCATTGAGTGGATCAGTAATCCCTTTCCATCCTCTGAGATTGTCAGACTGTTCAATTTGACTATACCGGTTACACTAATATGGATTGTTGGTATCACAAACACCATCAACCTGATTGACGGCATTGATGGGCTGGCATCAGGAGTTGCTGCAATAGCGGCTGCTACGCTTATGTTCATCGCTGCTATAAACGGTTTCGAATTTATTATGCTTGAATGTGCTATTTTGGCTGGAGCTGCTCTCGGATTTCTGCCCTATAATTTCAATCCGGCTAAAATATTCATGGGAGATACAGGCGCTTTGTTTTTGGGTTATATGCTGGCCATTTTATCTATTCGCGGAGTCATGAAGACTGTGACGCTAGTTACATTAATCGTCATGATTCTAGTTTTAGGCATCCCGATATTGGACACTGTCTTTGCAATAATAAGAAGAACTATCAATAAAAAGCCCATTATGGCGGCAGATAAAGGGCATCTCCATCATCGACTGGTGGATAAAGGTTTTTCACAAAAGGAGACTGTCATGATCCTATATGGCATTAGCATTGCTTTTGGTGCAGCGGCAGTGTATATTACCGACTCTGATCCATTGGAAGGGACTGTTGTCATCATAGTTACTTCGGTTCTCATAGTTTTAGTTGGAAGAAAAATAGGTCTATTAAATGGAGAAAAGAAAAAGCACTAATAGCGAAGGAGTATTGAATGGAAAAGCTTAAAGTATTGACAGTGTTTGGTACCAGACCTGAGGGAATAAAAATGGCATCAATCGTTAAAGTGCTGAATGAGGATGACCGTTTTTTACAAAGAGTATGCGTTACAGCTCAACATAGGGATATGCTGGATCAGGTACTGAAAATATTCAATATCACCCCTGACTATGACTTGGATATTTTTCAGCATGGACAAACACTTACCCAGATAACAACCAGAGCAATGGAAGGCTTGGAGAAGATTGTGAAAGAGTTCAGACCTGATGTGCTATTAGTTCAAGGGGACACAACAACTGTATTTGCAGGTGCGTTAGTAGGTTTCTATCATCAAGTCAAAGTAGGACATGTTGAAGCGGGCTTACGCAGTGGCAATCTGTATTCGCCATATCCTGAAGAGGCCAATCGAAAAATGACCGGAGTTCTGACCCATTATCATTTTGCACCAACTAAACAAGCAGCCAACAATCTTTTAATGGAAAACTATCCTATTGAAAAAATATTTGTTACAGGGAATACTGTTATAGATGCTTTGGTGCGGGTTATAGATGATAGTTATAGATTTGAGGATGATTTTTTAAATTCTCTGGATTATCAGAACAAGAAAATAATTCTACTAACCGCCCATAGAAGAGAAAATATTGGTGAGCCAATGGTCAATATATTTCGAGCTATAAAAAGGGTTGTCGAAGAGAATGAGGATATTGAAGTTATATATCCTATACACTTAAATCCCATTGTAAGAAGCATATCAGACAAGGTTTTTGGAGAAAGTGACAGGATTCATATCATAGAACCCCTAGATTATCTTCCTTTTGCTAATCTGATTAACAAATGCTACCTGGTTGTAACTGATTCCGGTGGTATTCAGGAAGAAGCACCCACATTGGGTAAGCCGGTTCTGGTTGTAAGAAAAGAGACCGAAAGACCCGAGGGCATAGAAGCAGGAACGGCGAAGCTGGCAGGTATAATTGAAGATGATATCTACCAAATGATTTCAGAACTTGTACATGACAGCGCGAAATATGATGAGATGGCGAATGCCGTCAATCCTTATGGAGACGGTAGCGCGTCGAAAAAAATTAGAGATATTTTGATTGATGATTATTTTTAGTAGCAACCTCTTTTAAGGGGTTGTTATTTTTGTTATAATAGGACAATATATTTTTCCGAGGTAAAGATGAATTTAAAAAGCCTTAAATTTAAGATACCCGTTTTCTTCACTGGATATTTGTTGATTATGATTCTAATTAGTGCTGCCCTGATTATCAATAGCGTTCAAAAAAATGCATTGGAAGAGAAATTATCAAAAAATGCCGACATTGCAGAATTAATGAGTAAAAAAATTGGTATTTATCTGGATATGGCAATGGTTGATATCATAACTTCTGCAAATCTTATCTCCTCAAATGAAAAGACTGAGGATAACATATACTATGAAATCAATAGATTGTTTGACAACTATGCAAATTTCGGGCTGGTTTTTTTCACTAACACTGAAGGCAGAATGGTTTACTCCAATCCATATAATCCAGTTGCAATCAATCAGAGGATTTATACTGACAGAGACTATTTTCAACATATCATAGAGTACCAGGAGCCTTATATCAGCCAGTTATATGTGAGCCGTGTTCTTGGCAGACCGCACTTTGTGGTTGCGGCACCGGTGTTTCATGATGGCGAACTCTATGGTCTGATAGCTGGGGGAATACCACTGAAATCCGTGAAAGATGTTGTTCTCAGCTCGGATGTAAAGTTTAATGGTGGTATCTGGGTAGTAGACAGCAATGGTTCCCTAATCGTAAACCCATATGAGGAAATGGATGATTTGGAAATATCGGTTTTCGAAAACAATCCTATTGAAATGGATGGTGAAAAGACAGACATATATTCGGTCATTTCTAATAATACAAGGGTAAATATTACAATGCAAAGAGGGAATGAAACTTATTATCTTGCTGTCAATGGCGTTGAAGGCTCCAGTATGACCGTTATCGTCGAACAGGAAGAGACTGTATTATTGAATGAAGCCTATAAAATTGTGAATGATTTAAAATATATTTCTTTTATTATCATAGCTTTGGGAATAATTATAGGCTTTATCATATCTTTGGGTGTGACAAAACCAATCGAGAAATTAGTCTCAATGGTAAGAGATTGGAGCACCGGGGACAATAAGTTTGGAGAGTTATCTATAATCAGACAAGATGAGATAGGCGAGTTAGCCAATACATTCAGAGATATGACTACCAGTCTGGACATAAAGGTTGAGGAACTCAAAAAGTCAGTTGAGAGAGAGAATAGGATTCAACAGTATTTAAATAATATCCTGATGAGTGTAGGCAGCGGGATAGTGGTGATTGATTCAAACGACAATATCGTTATATTCAACAAGGCTGCGGAGACTATTACTGGATTTGATAGTATAAACATGATTGGTAAAAGATTCACTTTTTTGAGCGAGAAAATACATTTCGACCTGTCGAAATTATTGATGGAGTTGAAACGAATGACCAATGATATCCTAGAAAAGGAAGGTTTAATACTCAATAAAGAAAAAAGAAACATTCCGTGTAGGATTTTGTGCTCAAAAGTCAAGAATAGAAACAGTGAAGAAGTTGGATTTGTATTCTTGTTTATAAACTTGGAAGTCTTGAAAAAAATGGAAGAGGAGTTAAAAAGAGAAGATAGATTGAGTATAGTGGGCGAGTTTTCTTCTTCCATTATACATGACATAGGAAACCCATTAGCAGGCCTAAGTAATTTATTGGAACTTTATAAAAGCGTCACAACAACGGAAGAAGAGAAAAACGAAATATTGGTTCTTATTGAAGAAGAAATCAATGAATTGAATCAGATCGTTCTTGAGTTCTTAAATTTTTCGAAGTCAGAAGACCATGAAGATGTCAATGTTGACGTGTGTCAGATTATAACGGAAGCAGTCAGCATACTTAGAGCTGAAATGATTAATAGAGACGTTAAAATTCACATGAACTTTGAGCAAGACACCATGTATGCAAGTGTTGATAGGAGAAATTTCAAACAAGCGATGATCAATATCATAAAAAACTCAGTACAAGCAATCAATGACAGTGGGCATATATTTGTTGACATCACAGAAGCGGACGGGAAAATCCGTATAGTAATCAAAGACACAGGAATAGGTATTAAAGACGATGAATTAAAAAACATATTTGAACCCTTTTATACAACTAAGAAAGATGGAACCGGACTCGGCCTTTCGACGGCCTATAAAACAATCAGGGATAATGACGGAAAACTTGAAGTGTCGAGTAAATATAGAGAAGGCACCGAGTTCATCATCACCATACCAAACAGGAGGTCAAATTGATGAATATTCTGATTATAGATGATGAGAAAAGCATAAGATTTTCATTGAAAGTAGGTATTCAGAAGCTTAAGGGAGTCAATGTCCATGTAGCTCAATCAGGTGAGGAAGGCTTGGAAATCATTAAGAGCAAGAAGATTGATTTGGCGATTATTGATATCAAACTTCCCGGTATTGATGGCATAGAAGTTCTTGAAACAATCAACAGACTCAAAATAGACATGACAGTCATTATGATTACCTATATCAGTGAAGTGAGATTAGCTGTTAAAGCGATGAAGCTTGGTGCTTATGATTATTTTACAAAGCCATTTAAAATTGCTGATGTTGTGGACTCTATCAATAGCTTGAGAGATTTCATCGATAAAAAGTCAAATATCAAAAAATATGAATCTAATGAGTTGATTGGAACCAGTGCCAGCATAGAAAAAATTAGAAATACGATAAAGATTATTACGGATAAGAATTTGAACACAAGTGTGCTGATTATGGGAGAGAGTGGAACAGGAAAGGAAATTGTGGCGAAAAGTATCGCTAAGAACTTGGGAGAAAACAAACCATTCGTTGCATTGAATTGTGCGGCCATACCTAAATCACTCCAGGAAAGTGAGCTGTTTGGATACGAAAAAGGTGCCTTTACAGAAGCTCAAAAAAGAAAAATTGGTTTGATGGAACAGGCCAATGGGGGCGTGCTCTTTTTAGACGAGGTGGGTGACATGGATCTATCTTTACAAAAGAAGCTGTTGAGGGTACTGCAAGAAAAAAAATTCAGACGTGTGGGCGGATTGGACGAGGTATCATTTGAAGCGATGTTGATTTCTGCGACAAATCGAGATTTGAAGTTTGAGATAAAAAATGAAAGCTTCAGAGAAGACCTGTTCTACCGACTTAATGTCATACCGATTACCATGGAACCTCTCAGAAATCGAAAAGAAGATATTCCTGAGTTACTTAATCATTTCTTGGCTTTTTATCAATCTAAAGTTGAGTCAACTATTACAGGGATAAGTGATGAAGCGATGAAACTGTTAATGGAATATGATTGGTATGGAAATGTTAGAGAATTAAAGAACACTATAGAAAGAATCATGATTTTATCTAATAACTCATTAATCCAGGTTGAAGATTTGCCTCATGATGTATTTATAAAGAGAAAACATTCAGTTGAGAAAAGCCTTGAAAAAGCAGAAAAAGACATAATTATTAATACATTAAAGAAACATGAATTTAATATAACACATGCGGCCAAAGATTTAAATATCACCCGAACAACACTTAGAAGTAAAATTAATAAATACAATATAAGAAATGATTAAAGTGGTTAGATTTCGTCCAGTGGTTAAATCTTAACCACTTTTTTTATTGTGGAATCTCCTCTATTGTTGAAAATCAGACACTAAAATTCTGGCATGATTAATGCAATATAAATAATCAATAGTTATTCGACAGCTATAATACATAATATTTGGGAGGTATTCTATGCATTATCCATTAGAAAACATTAAAGTTTTGGACATGACACGCGTACTGGCAGGACCATATTGTACGATGGTTCTCGCAGACTTGGGTGCAGAAGTAATTAAGTTGGAATCGCCTGGTACGGGTGACGATTCTAGGGCGTTTGGTCCTTATATTCAGGACGAAAGCGCTTACTTCATGAGTTTGAACAGAAATAAAGAAAGCTTTACATTGAACTTGAAAAATGAAAAAGCAAAAGAAATATTCAAAGAACTGATTAAAAAGGTTGATGTGGTAGTTGAAAACTTCAAACCCGGCACTATGGAAAAACTGGGATTGGGTTATGATGTGTTAAAGGAACTGAATCCTCAGCTGATTTATGCTGCCTCATCAGGCTTTGGTCATACTGGACCTTATAGTACTAGACCTGCATATGATGGTGTCATTCAAGCTATGGGTGGCATCATGAGTATAACAGGTCAAAAAGGTGGAGAACCAACAAGAGTAGGGCCATCGGTAGCTGACATCTTTTCAGGATTGTTTACAGCTATTGGCATCCTATCATCTGTCAACAAAAGAAGCTTCACAGGTGTAGGTGCGAAAGTGGATATTTCAATGTTAGACTGCCAGGTTGGCATATTGGAAAACGCAATTGCTCGATATTTTGTAACAGGCAATTCTCCGAAGCCTGCTGGAAACAAGCATTCGTCGATTGTTCCTTTTGAACCATTTGATACTAGCGATGGTAAAATAATGGTTGCTGCAGGCAATGACAAATTATTCGCTATGTTCTGCAAAGAGCTTGGTGTTCCTGAACTTGCGAAAGATGAAAGATTTGTAACAAATCCGTTAAGAAATCAGAACTATGATGAATTAAGACCATTGATAGCTGAACAGATGTTAAAAAGATCTACAGCAGAATGGAAGGTTGCATTGATTGAGGCTGGCGTTCCAAGTGGACCGATCAACAATGTTGAAATGGTTGTAACAGATGAACAAGTTCTTGCTAGAAATATGATACAAGAGATCGATCATCCAACAATAGGGAAATCAAAATTACCTGGAATACCAATTAAGATTAGCGATGTTGATGACAATATAAGATTTGCAGCTCCTACGTTAGGTCAGCATAATGCAAAGATTCTCGGAGAGTATCTGGGATATTCTGAGGAAGAAGTAGAAAAATTAAAAGAGGGAGGCGTTCTTTAATGGAAATATTTGGATTTGGTATAGTAGCGATTTGCATGTTTATTGGTTCACTTTTAGGTAGAGGACTCGGTGAAATACTTGGTGTTAGTGGAAATGTCGGTGGTGTTGGTTTTGCTATGCTTTTGTTGGTTGTCTTTTCAAACTACAGGGAATCCAAAGGAAAACCACTGAATGAGAAAACTCAAAGTGGTATTATTTTATTGAGTGCATTATACATTCCCATAATTGTGGCGATGTCATCAATCCAGAATGTTGTGGCAGCTTTTGCTGGTGGTGCGGTAGCTTTTTTAGCTGGTGGTGTCTCAACCATTGGTGCTATGATGTTGATACCATTAATATCTAAAATCACTGCTTCAAAAGAAAAAGAAAAGGTTGCATAAAAAAAGGAGGAAATTAAAATGGTAGCAAGATTACTGGATCCGTTTACAAGATATGGCCTTGTTGGGGCTTTCCTAATAGTTGCAGTTATAATGGTAATATCCTATGCTGTTGCCCAATCCGTTGGACAAAAAAAGATGGGATCGGCAATAGCAATCATAGTTGGTTTGGCATTGGCGTTTGTTGCTGGCAAATACACAGGCGGCACAAAAGGACTGGCAGATATACCTATGTTTGCAGGACTGGGCATTTTGGGTGGTGGTATGATGAGAGATTATGCCATTATATCAACTGCATATGGCGTTAAAGTTGAAAATCTTAAGAGAGCAGGCGTGCCTGGGGTAGTATCTTTGTTTGTTGGTATTGCATTTTCGTTCTTGGTAGGTGGCATCATTGCATATGCATTAGGATACACAAATCCTGTTGACGTTGCGACAATTGGCGCCGGGGCTGTAACATTTATAGTTGGTCCCGTTACCGGAGGAGCACTTGGAGCAAGCTCTGACGTTATAGCCTTGTCTATAGCTGCAGGCGTTGTAAAATCAATTCTTACAATGATAATCACACCTTTCATCGCTAAAAGGATTGGTCTGGATAACCCAACAACAGCTATGGTTTACGGTGGAATGATTGGAACAACAAGTGGCGTTGCAGGTGGACTGGCAGCTGTTGATCCAGCGCTGGTACCTTATGGCGCGATGACAGCAACCTTTTATACTGGGTTAGGTAGCTTATTATGCCCATCAGTAGGATTTTTATTGGTAAGAGCTTTAATTGGATAATAATTTATAATTAGTCATTAATTAGTTATTTTATGGATACTAAGATGTGCTAGCACATCTTAGTATCGTTATGTTAAGGGAGGAAGTATGAGAGAAACGATTAAAGTCCTAATAGAAAAGAAAGCAGCATTAGAAAAAGGCGGAGGCGAGAAAGCGATTCAGAAGCAGCATGACAACGGGAAATACACAGCCAGAGAAAGGATCGAGAAGTTATTGGACGAGGGAAGCTTTGTGGAAATCGATTCCTTT
>JAHRFV010000102.1 GCA_019084435.1 Dethiosulfatibacter sp. | reverse complement strand
CTTGCATTAAGATCATTAATTATTTATCCTGTTGTTTTCATTTTCTCATATTACATCACTATTGAACGAAAGAATGCAAATGAATTAAACGAAGAAAATAATGAGGAATTAATGCAAGTTTGACTAATGGGGTTAATGAATAAACACTTATAATATTATTGAGAATAAATAAAAATAGTACATGCGATAAATAAACCTGAAATGTCTTAGGGCTTAAACGTTGCGTAATGAACACTATTATGTTGCTCTTAGATAGTTCCGTAGTTAGACAATATACAAACACTATTGAGATTAAACAAAAAATGATATGCAAGTATTCAGCATATTTAAGGGTATTGCCATAAATTGCTTGCTGTATACTGCCAAGCATATAATAAGATGTGAACAATAGATAAGAGGCTGTAATAAATACTTTATGTTTCATAATATAATTATGAAGTTGTTCATAATGCCGACCAAATTGACAGCCGGCAATCCAATAAATTAAATATGTAAAAAAGACCCTATCACGGTATATAAAGTCAATCTCAATCAAATAAATTTTGAATATAATCATGAAAATCAATGAGTAAAGAACAACTCCCTTTATTCTCATAATATTTTTCCAGAACGGTAATAATAGGTAAAATTGAAAAATTATAACCACAAAATAAAAATGGGACACTAAATTACCAAGAAATAGATAACGTAACAAACTAATGAACTCAATCTTGAAGTACCCATGTGATAAGAAATATATGTAATAAATAAAGAACCAAAGCAAGTATGGAACATAAATCCTTGAGAACTTATTCTTTATATAAGTTCCATATGATAATTGCAAGGTATTTTGATTGGCGAAAATTTTAAAAGCACTAATAAAAATAAATGCAGGTACTACAAAAGAAAACATCTTCCATATCACAAACACAAGCATATATGCAGCTCTATCTTTAGGATAATAAATTATGAATTCCGATGAAATATGAATAAATACTACCTGTACACATAGCAGTAAACTGTATACATCAATTTGAATTTTTTTTTGATTCATAAATACCTCATTAATGATTGTTATTTATTGAAAAAAACCAACTCTCATTCAGTAGCGTTGATTGTCTGTAATTCCTCCCTTATTTCAAGCCCAAAAAATTCCACAATTGCAAAGGCATTTGTCTCTGCCATCCTATACAGCTTTTCATCACTTGATAATGCTTTGAACGCATCAGCTGGGTTATCAATGAAAGCCTGCTCCAAGATAATAACAGGTATGTCTCGTGCGATTCCATTTCTGATAATTCCGTACCAGTCGTTGTGGCGTCTGCTTGCTCTCGTAAAAACACCTCTATTCAACAGCTCAAAATTATCCACAATTGCATCGACCATCACATAAGCTATGTCTGTAGAAATCCAATCATAACGTTCATCAAAAACTGAGACAAAAGCTTCGACACCCTCTGACTGAGTATAAGGATTTGCGTTATTGTGTATACTTATGAGCATCACTGTTCTACTCAGTGTCTCTTTTGAATATGATTGTGCTATTGCAGCTCTTTCAGCGTGACTCAGTTCAACATCACTATATCGTGTTGACGCCACATGAAGACCTTTATAATCTTTAAGTATTTCCATCATATAACTTGCAACTATCAAATTCAAATCTTTTTCAAGATCAATAATCCCATCGCCATTCACATCGGCAGTTGCTCCTGTATTTGTACCACCATGTCCAGGGTCAAGAACTATAGTTATTGTATCATTTTTAACATCCACTTCTTCTTGATTAGGCTCAGGTACTATGTTCTCATCGATTGTTTCGTTAATTGGGAATGTTTCAGCGTTATACTCATTAAAAGTACATCCTACACTAGTAATGGTTAATACTATAATCATACTCACTATAGTTAATATTTTTAATATCTTCATTTTTGTTTTTCCTTCCAGATGGTGCTATTGTAATCATAATGATACCATGTATGATCCAAAAAGAAAAATAGCTCCTGTTTTAAATCAGGAACTATTAGGCAAAATATTTATTTTTCAGTTAAATCGGCTGTCACATTTGTGTAATAAAGTACAGTTTTGCCTTCGAATCCCGAATCTGTGCCAACAAACACCCACAAGTTACCATCGTTGTCTGATTTTATTTGCAGTGGTTGGCTTTCATTGTTCAAGATTTTAAACTCATAAACCTCAAACTCATCGTTTTCCAACTTAGCGCCATCACCTACGACTATGGCATTCTCTCCGCCTTCACTTTGTCCACCCTTGTCAACATTCAGAAAGTAATTTGGCTCTCCAGCTATATCACCTTCAACTGGTAATGGCTCTTCAGTTGAAGCGCCTACCTTGACAAAAATTGCTTCACCGGGAGGCCCTCCTATTCCAAAGGCACCAGCAGGCGCATCTGTTGCAAACTCAACCTCAATAACTATACTATAGTTTGTGTCGGGTTTTAAGCCGGTCAATTCTTTTCTAAGATACATGAATATGTCATCGCTTCGGTTGTGCCCCTGGACCATGATGCCTTTGCCTTGTCTGCCGAGCTCTTCAGGCAATTCCATGTGTCCATTTTCTAGCTCATAAATATCAGGTTCATAGTTAACAGGATAATCAGTATAGTCCACCTGCCATCCCTGATCACTTTCAGAAAAATCAAAATCAAAATCCAGTTTGCCACCAGTATTGCTATCAGGACTGCAGCCAACCACAGCAAATGCCAGTGCAAGCAGCATGATTGTCCACATCTTTGTTCTTTTCATCTTATATAGCCTCCAAAGCTTATTTTCAGATTAGACGAAAATAATCAAATTGAGGTTCCTTCTTATCATTCATCAAATCTCTTCAGTCTGTCTAAACTAAATGTCCACTCAGGTGTCCTCAGTTGGTCGACTCCTTCTATCGAATACCAGGGACTTATGCTTCCATCGGCTGGATTGATTAGTATTTGAGTCTGTTGAGCAGGCATATAGGATTGAGCCACCATAAATATTTTGTTCCCATTTTCGTTTTCAGCCATGTCTACAACTATGATTGCATGTCCCGGACTGCCACCTACGATAAAGACATCACCAATCTTCATATCATTGGCACTCACAGGCATTAGCTCTTTTTCCATAGATAAGGTGCTGGCATATGCGAAAACCATATCCATGTACTTCCTGAAAGACTCGTATGTTTCCGAGAGATCAGTTGCTTTATAATAACTGACATCGTTACCTTCTACCTTAATCCGATAGCCATCCATCCACTTGCTGTATTCCGCTGTAAATCCGGACACAAAATTGAATGCTATCTCGTCATATCTTTTTTGTGAATATAAATACTCAGCGCGAAGAAGCATAATCGCATCAGCACACTGATGCAGATCTCTATCGCCTATGTCAACGTCAAACACACTGTCATAAATCCCCTCACCTCGTTTTTGTCTTCCGTCGTAATAAAAGACCCTCTCCCCATAGGATTTTAGTCTCTGTTGCCTTAAAAACGCACTGAAACTGTCAGGTTCTACATCAGTCCTGTCATAGCCTTGGGGTGTCATATATCTTTCAGCTACCGTCATGCCATCTTTGTTTAACAGATTGACTGCTGGAACTGTTTCAGTACCATTTGTGGTGGTGTCATCATTTGTTGTTTTAATTGGTGTTATGTCGCTCTGGCAACCGGTTATTAGAATTGCCAGGCATATGATTAGGGTAATTGTTTTTTTCATGTTCACCGTCGCTATTATTTATTTAGCTCACTAATTAGTGTCAACAAGTCACTGTATATGCCATAGCCTGTCTGTTGAATTTCAGGATTCTTCTCTATGATTACGACCTCTCCCATCAAATCGGTCGTTATCGAAACCAATGATGAGGTTGCATCGATGGTTGCGAACAGATCACTTCGATTAACCAATTGAGGATAAACCTTTCCAACAACTTGACCATTCTCAAAGTAACCCTCGCATATCAACTTAATCTTTTTATCCTCTTTAAGCGCATTGTTCACATCTGTTGCTGTTATGTATCCAATCCCTGTTCGATCGATATCGAGTGGTGTCAAATCGCCACCCATCAGAACATTGGCTAAAGCGGTCGTCTTTGCAGCAGCATCCCAACCATCGATATCCATTGACGGATCAGCTTCAGCAAAACCTTCAAGCTGTGCCTGTTTGATTGCACTCTCGTAATCATTCCCTTTTTCCATCTCTTCGATGACAAAATTTGTGGTTGAATTGAGAATCCCTTTAAATGATTTCACCGTACATCCTGGTAAAGTATACTTCACCAGATTGAATACAGGTGTCCCATCCATTACCGTTGTCTCATAAAGAAACTGGAGATTCTTAGCTTCTGCCATTTTTTTAAGCGCCTTATACTTCCAGGCAATAGGTCCCTTATTCGCTGTTATCACATGCATATCCAAGTCGAAGGCTTTTTCAATATGACTGATGGCTGGCTGACCATCGTTTATGGACAAGGAGCTCATTTCAATCAGCACATCCGCACCTGACTGTTCAATCAACGAGATTGTATCCAAATCAATTGTTTCATTTTCATGAATCATGTTGCTTTTTTGTATACACGCCATCGCTGTTTCGAGGTTTATACCTTCTTTATCAATCATAGAACCCTTTGATCTCCCTGCTATGGCTGTAACTCTTACATCATATCCCGTCATTTTTTTAACTGATTCATGTTGATCTATGAGTATTCTGCAAAACGCACGACTTGCATTTCCAAAACCTATGAGACACAAATTGATTCTCTGATTTACTAATCGTTTCAATGCTGCTTGACTCTCTTTTTTATATTCCCCGCCATGATAACAAATAATCCTCTCAATATCCAAATTGGACATTTTTTTGATAGAGCGATCAGCCTCTTCCATATCGAATGTAAATACAGAATTTGCCCCACTCAACTCATCTTGAATTACATTTAAAGCATCTCCTGCAATCAAAGTTTTCGATGGTTTGACATAAATTGAAATATGTCCTGGCATATGTCCTGGTGTATCAATACATATAACATCGCCATCGTTGGATATTGCCTCATTGTCCTCCACAAAACGGTCAACCTGGCAATGCTCTACTAATCGAATAATTTCAATCTTCTGTGATGTAAGCTCTTTTTCTATTCCTTCCAAAATATCAACTTTCGCGATCAATGATTCCAATCTTAAGGAGGGTTTCTCACCAGCAATATACCTGGCTTGAGTTGTAGATGAGATGATTTTAGCGTTTGGATATCGTACTTTAAACGCCTTCAGGCTTCCTACATGGTCCCAATCATGATGTGTAATCACAATCTTATCCAATCGATTCAAATCAATGTTCAGTTTTTTAGCCTCAGATTCAAATTGATCAATGGTATCAGGATAACCACAATCCACAAGGATCATTTCATCGTCGTTATAAATGATTGTAGGATTAACGATTTGTTTTATTCCGTCTTTCAATAATTTAATATTCACTGCTTTAATTGTAAACATTATGGCCTCCTGTGGTTTCAATTCATTCTACCCTAAATCTACGAATCTATTTGAAACTTTTAATAGCTTAAACGGCATTTTTTCATGTAACTTATAGATGATACTTATAGGTGCACTTCCTTTATGACTTACATAATCTGCAAAACCAAGACAAGTGTAAACCTCTGTTTTATTGTTAAGATCATTTCTTTCTTCACGTACAAACAACATCACTTTGCTATTATTGGTTCTTTGGTTAATATATCTTTGTCCAGTTAGGCTTGATATCGTGGTGCGACTCTGAGATTGCCAGTGGAAAAACACCGCATCAATAGCATAATCTTCATATTGAGTTGTCTCAGAGAAGTGCTTATCTGACTATTTGAGTGTGATAAAGATATATTAACAAAAGAACCAAAAAT
>JAHRFV010000324.1 GCA_019084435.1 Dethiosulfatibacter sp. | reverse complement strand
ATAGGCAAACCCTTTATCTATCGGTTCATGGATATATGACTGATAGATATCTAGTCTCTCAGACTGGATATAGGGTCCGAATTCACCCTTCTGTACTATTTCACCATTTTCTATAAAAACTCCCTCATCATGGCTGATACCTGCCCATTTCAGAGAATCAAGCAAATTCTCGATAGCACCTTCCACCAATCTGGTTCTATCAGTATCTTCTATTCTCTGAAATGGGAAGGTATCAGCCATGATGAGGGAGTTTTTATAGAAAATGGTGAAATAGTACAGAAGGGTGAATTCGGACCCTATATCCAGTCTGAGAGACTAGATATCTATCAGTCATATATCCATGAACTGATAGATAAAGGGTTTGCCTATTATTGCTTTTGCTCGAAAGAAAGGCTGGAGGAAGTCCGAGACAAGCAAAAATCTGAAGGAAAAACACCGATGTATGACAGGCATTGTTTGAATTTGGTCAAGGAAGATGCTGAAACAAGAATCAAAGCCGGAGAAGAATATGTAGTTAGATTAAAAGTACCGGACAATGAGGAAATCAGATTCCATGATATGGTAAGGGGTGATATAGAGATACACTCCAGTGAGATTGACGACCAGGTTTTAATCAAGTCTGACGGCTACCCCACATATCATTTTGCCGTGGTAATCGATGATTATCTTATGAAGATAACCCACATAGTAAGAGGGGAGGAGTGGTTGACCTCAACTCCTAAGCAGGTTGTAGTGTACAATTATTACGGTTGGCAGCTTCCGGATTTTGTGCATCTGCCAACAGTTTTGAACAAAGACAAGAAAAAACTGAGTAAAAGACAAGGCGATGTTTCTGTGACTGATTTCTTAGATAAAGGCTATCTGCCGGAGGCACTGGTTAATTACCTAGCTTTGGTAGGATGGAGTCCAAATGATAACCAGGAGCTTTTCACAATAGATGAACTGATAGAGGAGTTTTCTTTTGAAAGGGTATCCAACACTGGTGGCGTTTTTGATGTCGATAAGCTGAACTGGATTAATAGTCATTACATCCGAAAAGCGGATAACGAGGAGCTTTTCGAGTTAGCAATACACTATATCACAGCATCAGGTAGAGATACAGAAGAAAACATACTCCGAGAAAAAGACCGCTATATCAAGATAATCGATCTAGTGAAAGAGAAGCTGGATCATATGTCACAAATCAATAGACATCTAGATGTTTTCTTTGGGAATGAAGTCTCATTTGAAAACGAAGAAGTCATCGATACTTTGCAGCAGGAGCATGTGAAAAGACTCTTAAATGCGTTCATGGTTAAACTCAATGAAACAGAGACAGTTGACGAGGAGTTCTCGGCCAATATTTTCAATGTTCTAAAGAGTGAGACGGGAGCTAAAGGCAAAGGTTTGTTTATGCCTATCAGAGCAGCTGTAACAGGTCAACTTCACGGACCAGACATGGGTAAAACCTTTATCATATTAGGCAGGTCCTTGCTGATCAGGAGAATCGAGTTTGTTCTTGATGCTCTGAACAATTAGGAAGGTGAATATTACTTGAAACTATATAATACATTAACTAGACAAAAAGAAGAATTCATACCTCTTACACCTAATAAAGTGAAGATGTATGTCTGCGGACCGACAGTGTATAACTACATCCATGTCGGGAACGCTAGACCAGCCGTTATTTTTGATACTTTGAGACGATACTTCAAATACAAGGGTTTTGAGGTAACTTATGTTGTCAACTTTACAGATATTGACGATAAACTCATCAATAAGGCCATCGAGGAAAATACTACTGTTAAGGATCTTGCAGAAAAATATATAAGTGAATATCTAATTGATGTGAGAGGATTGAACATATTGGTGGATGAAACTATAAATCCGAGAGCTACTGAGCATATCGGTGGGATAATCAAATTCATAAAAGCGCTGGAAGAGAAGGGATACGCATACAATATTCATGGTAATGTTTACTTTGACACAACTAAAATCAAGGATTATGGTAAACTGTCCAAAAAAAATATGGATGAATTAATATCAGGTGCCAGAGTGGATGTCAACGATGAGAAGCAATCGCCATCGGATTTTGCGTTATGGAAAAAAGAGAAGCCAGGTGAACCATCCTGGGGAAGTCCATGGGGAAAAGGCAGACCAGGATGGCATATAGAGTGCTCTGTCATGACCAGGGATATTTTAGGAGATACAATTGATATACATGCAGGCGGAGAGGATTTGCAGTTTCCCCATCATGAGAATGAGATAGCCCAGAGCGAGGCGTTGACAGGCAAACCCTTTGCCAACTACTGGTTACATAACGGCATGATCAATGTAAATGATGAAAAAATGAGTAAATCACTAAACAATTTCTTTACAGTAAGGGATGTCAGCAAGGAATATGACCTGGAAATATTAAGGTTTTTTATTGTTTCAGGACACTACAGAAAGCCGATAAGTTACAGTCGAGAAACAATCCATCAAGCAGAAGCATCTCTTCAGAGATTATACAATTCAAAACATAAGCTGCAATCTCTGTTGGAGAAGAATCCATCCGGAGTGTTGGATGAAGCGGCAAAACTGAAACTATTAGAGTTCAGAGATGATTTTGAAAAAGCAATGGATGATGACATCAATACAGCAGATGCTGTCACAGCTATGTTTGAAGCAGCAAAATATATTAATACTTTCTTTGATGAAAGCACAACCAAAGAGACTCTTCAATTCACACTTGATGCTTACATGGACATGGCAAATGTTTTAGGTATCCTGTACAAAGAAACGGATGATGAAATATCTGAAGACGCAAAGCAAATCCTTGAGAAAAGGAATGAAGCTAGAAGGAATAAAGATTTTAAACTGGCTGACGAACTGAGAAAGCAATTGTTGGATATTGGTATCGAAATAGAAGATACGAGAGATGGCGTAAAATGGAAGAAAATAAATTGACCAAGGATCCGAGGCTGATGTCTCCACTACAGCTGGCTTATATAGGTGATGCCGTATATGAGCTTCTGGTCAGATCGTATCTGATAGAAAATCACGACATGAATGTCAACGACCTACACAGAAAGGCTATTCTTTTTGTTAAAGCTGAAGCACAGGCCGAGGCCTTTAGATTTGTAGAGAATGACCTGACAGAGGAAGAATTGCGAATTGTCAAGAGGGGTAGAAATGCCAAGAGTGTTACAGTACCCAAAAACGCTAAACTGGCTGACTACAAATATGCCACAGGACTCGAGGCTTTATTTGGTTATCTCTTCATGTCCAATCAGACTCAGAGAATAGAAGAACTGTTCGAAAAAATAAAAACAGAAATAACGAGGTTAAAATGAGAACTGTATTTGGTAAAAACCCGGTAATGGAAGCCCTGCGAAGCGACAAAAAAATTGAGAAAATCTATTGCTTAGATAAGAAAAATAAATCGGCATTGGACCAGGATCTGATTGATCTGGCGGCTGAAAAATCAGTAACTGTGATTGAAGTAAGCAGAAATAAATTGGACTCACTGGCAAATGACGGGAACCATCAAGGACTGGTTGCCATAGTTGAAGACTATACCTATTTTATATTAGATGATGTTTTGGAGAAAGCACGTCAAAAAAACAAAAGCCCTTTTCTGGTTATACTGGATGGCATCACTGATGTTCATAACTTTGGTGCAATAATCAGGAGTTGTGAATGTGCAGGTGTTGATGGCATCATCATTCCAGAGAGAAGATCTGCACAGATCAATGACACAGTAGCAAAAACATCTGCAGGGGCTCTTGAGTATATGCCGATTATCAGAGTTGTAAACATCAATACTACAATAGATGATCTGAAGAATAAAGGATTTTGGATTTACGGAGCGGATATGAATGGAGACAAAGCATACTACAGCGAAAAGTATGATGGGTCCGTTGCGCTAGTCATTGGTGGAGAAGGGAAAGGCATCAGCAGGCTGACAAGAGAAAAATGCGACACCATCGTTGAGATACCCATGTATGGCAGTATCAATTCGTTGAACGCGTCCTGCGCGGCAACTATTTTGATTTACGAAGTCATCAGACAAAGAGGATAGACATGTATATAGGCAAGGAATATCTTTTTGTAGACGGATACAACATCATTAATTCATGGGATGAGCTGCAGGAAATTGCTGAAACAAGCATTGAATCTGCCAGACAAGAGCTAATCGATATCATGATAGAGTATCAGTCCTACAGAGACATCAATTTGATTGTAGTTTTCGATGCCTATAAAGTAAAAGGCACCAATCTCAGAAAAGAAAAGTATGGACAACTGGAGGTTGTTTTTACAAAAGAGAATGAAACAGCAGATACGTATATAGAAAGAAGATTGGATGAAATGGGTAGAATAAAAAAAGTCACTGTGGCCACATCTGACGGCATGCTGCAGCAGATGATCCTCTCACGAGGCGGACTGAGAATTTCGGCAAGAGAATTCTATCATCTGGTGAAAGATACCGAAATTGAGATAGAAAGGAAAAGAAGAAAGATCTCTCAAAACAGCATCAATTACAGAGGAACACTTGATACCAAAACGCTGGATAAGCTAAAGGGTTTGGTAGTTGAAGAGGCACACAAAAAGAAAAAAAAGAAATAATAGACGGGCACTTTGATCAAACATTCAGCGTGCCTTTTATATTGCCTGAAACTATGCCAATATTTAATGGTATTTGGTACTTGATCGGAAGGAGATTTGAGTTATGTTTAGAATTGAAGACTTGGAGACACCCTCATTTTTACTAGATTTGATAATTCTGGAAAAAAATATTCATACTTACCAGAAGGCTTGTGATGATAATAAAAAAGAGCTCTGGCCAATGACTAAGACCCACAAGAGCTCACATATTGCTATGATGCAAAGCAAAGCAGGTGCCAAGGGATTTTTGGTAGGAACCATTGATGAGGCAGAGATTTTGGCTGATATTGGAATCGTCAATATTATGCTGGCCTATCCTTATACGGACTTGCAAAATCTGGGAAGGATTGCCGGTTTATCGGAGAGGGTTAACCTTTATTGTGCCGTTGACCATACGGATCATATCACTCTTTATAGTGATTTCTTTGGAGAGCGAAATCATATTTGTAAAATCATCCTACTCATAGACTCGGGGTTAGGCAGATTCGGAGTCTTACCTGTTGAGGCGGCGAAATTCGCATTGGATGTGACAAATAATGAAAATCTAGAACTACATGGCATCGCAACTCACTCGGGACAGGTTTACGGTTGCTCAGACAAGGAAGAAGTAAACAAACAAGGCCAGTCAGGGTTGGATAAAATGGAACTGGCGAAAAAAAACATAGAAAAAGAAGGCATACAACTTAAATTTGTTGCTTGTGGCACCACACCGGCTTTTGATTTGGAAGTAAATCATAATGTCATAGATATCGTCAGACCGGGCAATTATGTATTTCATGATAATATTCAAATTATTTTAGGATCCGCTACAGAAAAAGACTGCGCTTTCACCGTCCAATGCACCATTATTTCCAAGCACGGAAACCATCTTCTCATAAATTGTGGCAGTAAATGCCTAGGTCTCGATAAAGGGGCGCATGGCGTTAGTGGATTGGATACATACGGACTGGTTATAGGGCATCCGGAATTGAAAATCGTATCATTATCTGAGGAAGTCGGAAAAATATATGTAGACAAGCCGGAGCATTACACTATTGGTGATAAGCTGCAGATTATACCCAACCATTCCTGTTCATCAGCAAGTATGACCAGTTATCTGACAGGACATAGGGCGGGAATCGTTGACAGGATTATAGAAATAGATATGAGACCCAACTCAAAAAAACCGATATCATAAGGGGGACACATGAATATTCTACATACAGGGGATTGGCATCTGGGAAAGACGCTTGAAGGATTTAGCAGATTGGAAGAGCAAGAGATGTTTCTTGATGATTTTGTCCGAATTGCTGAAGAGCATAGCATTGATCTGGTGATTATCGCTGGTGATGTATATGACAGCTTCAATCCATCTGCAAAAGCGGAAAAAATGTTTTATGATACATTGAAACGATTATCAGATGGATTGAAGCTGTCA
Source organism: Dethiosulfatibacter sp. (assembly GCA_019084435.1). The sequence continues at coordinate 182 of JAHRFV010000324.1, read as the reverse complement.
TATACATCTCCAGCGATAATCACCAGATCAATGCGATGCTCTTCCGCAATTCGGACAAAATCATCAAGAAACATCTCCTGCTCTTCCAATCTGCTAAATCCTTCAAGCGTCTTTCCCAGATGCCAATCCGCTGTATGTAGAATATTCATGTGTCCCCCTTATGATATCGGTTTTTTTGAGTT
>JAHRFV010000091.1 GCA_019084435.1 Dethiosulfatibacter sp. | reverse complement strand
GTTCCTTTTTCCGAGAGGGTGCCTTCTGATGAGATATTTCTTACGGGTATAAAAATGATAGATTTGCTCACACCGCTAGCTAAAGGTGGAAAAGCCGGCTTATTTGGTGGTGCTGGCGTAGGAAAAACGGTGCTCATTACCGAGCTGATCAATAATACAGCAAAAAAAACAAAGGGGTACAGTATATTTTGTGGTATAGGAGAGAGGTCAAGAGAAGCGGAAGAGCTTTACAGAGAGGTTAAAGAAGCTGGTGTATATGAAAATGCCGCATTGATTTTTGCGCAGATGAATGAACCACCAGGCGCACGTTTTCGTGTAGGACATGCTGCATTAACGATGGCTGAGCATCTCAGAAATGTGGAAAAGAAGGACATATTATTGTTGATTGATAATATATTTAGATTTATACAGGCTGGCGCAGAGGTTTCGGGATTGATGGGTAAAATGCCATCGCGAGTAGGATATCAACCAACTTTAGCGAGTGAACTGGCAGGTCTTGAAGAACGAATTTCCAGCACCAAGTCAGGCTCTATTACTTCGATCCAAGCTGTTTACGTACCGGCGGATGATTTTACCGACCCATCTGCTACCCATACATTTCCTCATCTTTCAGCATCTGTAGTTTTGTCGAGGAAAAGAGCCAGTGAAGGGCTATACCCTGCTATCAATCCACTGGAGTCTTCTTCGATTATGTTGAGCAAGGCAATTGTTGGCGAAAGGCATTACAATATTGCACAGGAAATAAGAAAAACACTGGCAAATTATGAAGAGTTAAAGGATATCATTGCTATGTTGGGTATCGCAGAGCTGTCTCAAGAGGATCGAAATGTCGTATACCGAGCCAGAAGATTGGAACGATTTTTAACTCAGCCGTTTGTTACAACGGAGCATCTCACGGGGATGAAAGGGAAGCTTGTGGACCTGGAGGAAACGCTGGATGGCTGTGAAGGCATATTAAATGACAAGTATATGAATTATGATGAGAGTGATTTGTATATGATCGGCACAATTGATGAGGCTGACAAGAAAAGATTGGAAAGGACAAACAAAGATGAGGATTAAATTGACTCTTCCCTACGAAACCATTTTAGAAGAAGAGGTTGATAAGATCACAGCTCCTGGAGCTGAAGGATCTTTCCAGATTCTTCCAAAACATATCGATGTCGTATGGACCCTGCAGCCTGGAATCCTGATATTATCTAAAGATGATCAGAAAAAATATTTTGCTATTCACAAAGGGGTTCTGGTAAAGAAAGATGATATTGTTTATGTATCTACTTTTCACGCGATAGAGGGTGATTCATTGGATGGTCTCAATGAGGCGATTAAGGAAAACTTCAAGAAATTGGATGATCGAGAAAAAAAGGCACAAAAAGTTCTAATCAAATTAGAGACTGATACGATGAGAAGGTTTATGGAAATAGAGCTATAAGGAAGTATGCTATGGATGATAAAAAGTTGTCCCACGAAAAAGAACTTGAAAAGAAGATTAAATCAGACGTCGAAAAGAAAAAAAAAGCTGAAGCTGAAAAAGATGATATTATGTTTGGCCTCGGCGTATTTGGCATAATTGGATGGTCTATCAGTATTCCAATGCTTCTGGGGATATTTCTGGGCATATATTTGGATAAGAATTTTCAGATGAACTTTTCGTGGACATTGACATTGCTTTTTGCAGGAATTATTGTAGGTTGCTTAAACGCTTGGCATTGGATTAAACAAAAAAGCGAATCTGATTAAGAAGGAGATAGGGTATGATTGTTGGATTTTTGGGCGGTATTCTATTAGGAATTATATTTTTCGGTGGTCTTTATTGGAGTGTGAATCAACTTACCAAAGTAAGATACCCAGCTGCTTTGATGATTGTGAGTGCATTGGTCAGAATGGGGATAATTCTATTTGGCGTTTATCTATTAGCTGATAATAACATAAAAAACATATTAGCAATCTTAATCGGTATAATATTGGTTAAAGTCATAATGATTTTTACAGTACAAAAAAAATCTGCTAAGGGAGAGTTAAAGGAGTGATTTTATGAACCTAGACCCTAGTGATATAATATATTTTCAGTGGAAATTTGTTACCATTTCAGCCACATTGGTATTCACCTGGATTACAATGATTATTTTGACAATAGTATCTTATCTGATCACGCGCAATTTAAAGTCCGGTCCTGAAATCACAAAGGGACAGAATGCTTTAGAGGCTTTCATCATTGTCATTAAAAAACAAATACAAGATGTCAGTAGGCAGGATCCAGGCAAGTATCTGCCTTTTATTGCAACGTTATTTATATATATTATCGTTGCGAATATTTTATCGGTTGTACCGGGATATATAGCGCCGACAGGCTCTCTTAACACGACTATAGCGCTTTCACTCTGTGTTTTTTTAGCGGTTCCCGCTTTTGGCATAGCAAGTCAGGGTGTAACTGGGTATCTGAAACAATATATTAAGCCAACAGTGATTATGTTGCCTTTTAATATTATAAGTGAGTTTTCAAGAACCCTATCACTTGCTATTCGACTCTATGGGAATGTCATGAGTGCAAGTATTATTATCACAATACTGATAGGGGTTATCCCCATTTTTTTTCCGGTGATCATGCAGTTATTGGGCCTTCTCACTGGGGTCATACAGGCCTATATATTTGCTATTTTAGCAATTGTATATATCGGATCTGCTACTAAGAAAGAAGCGAAGAAAATAGAAGAAAAAAACTAAAACGATTCAAGGAGGATATTTTATGGATTCTATAGGTATTATTGGCATGACGTCTATTATTGTCGCAGGACTGACTATAGCTATCGGTTCTGTCGCACCTGCACTTGGTGAGGGAAAGGCTGTTGCACAGGCCCTCAATTCTATAGCGCACCAACCAGATGAAGCAAACACCATTTATAGAACTTTGTTTGTTGGCTTGGCCAGGATTGAATAAACAGCGATATATTGCTTTCTGGTTTCTATGATTCTCTTATT
>JAHRFV010000168.1 GCA_019084435.1 Dethiosulfatibacter sp. | reverse complement strand
TATTTTTTCGCATTAGCTAGATATCTTAACCACCTTGAAGAAATAGAAGATGAAATAATGAAGCTCAGGTAAAACCTGAGCTTTAATTGTTTCCGCCATTGCCTCCGGAATTGTTGTTGCCTCCGGAATTATTATTTGAGTTACCGTCATTTGTATTGGATTCAGGTCCGTTTTGATGATCTGGTTTATTTGGATTGTCTTGCTTGTTTTCCTTATCCGGTCCGTTTCCCTTTTCATTTCTCTTTTCTTCTTGTATTGCTTTTTTTGCTTGATTCATAATATGGGCTAATTCACTTACTTTTTCAATATTGACATACTCTTCATCTGGAACCTTCATTTCCACCAGCTTTGATTTCAGTACCGTCACGGCAGGTGGAATATTATTTTCTTTTAGTTCCTTATACTCTTCCTTATCAATATCCAATATGGTCATCGTGTCATTATTGTTGTTTATTTCTTCAATAACCTTCTCTATCTTTGTTTCATCAGACAATTCAAGTTTTGTGTACAGGATTACAACATTGTCCAAATCATAATGCAACATTTCAGCATTCTCCAACAATACATCCACTGCTTTTTCTACTGTCATGCCTTTCAATCTGACATCAATTACATCGAGCAAGGCTTTGCCGTCATCGTTTAAAGGATTCACTTTGATAATCTTCATGGATCTGTTATAGGCGAGCTCGACAGAAGGATTGATGTCTAATTCTATGAAGCCATATGGGTCCGCATATACTCCCAATGGTCCAAATCCAATGATAAGCATCAATACTATAACCGCAACAGCTACATATTTTCTGTAGGGTATTGCCAGTCTATCGATCTCAAATTCTTCACCTATAGCTTTGTCCCTATGCTTACCTTTTACAAACGCACCTTCATGCGTCATAAATATGCCTTGACTACCTTTTTTTTCCAACAATACGCCTTTCATAAGACCACTCCATCCTTAGTTTCATTTTTTATCCGATGACTAACATTGCTAAGACTCCCACTTCTATAAGTGGTAGATAAGGACTGTAGCGTCCCTGGATAACGGTTTCTAAGGTTCAGATAGCGTTTCAAACGCCACCTGAACCCAAGAATCCTGTTAATCAACACATAATAAATTATACGCAAAAATTACCATTAATTTATGGGTAAAGCTATAATTTGATATATTCTGACAAGAAACTATAATCTCCCTTTTTTATCAGTACTAATGCTATAATGTACTTTCTAGCTCTATCAAGCTGTTTCCTTGTTATCATAACTTTGTTTGTTATCGAAGCTACCGGGATTCGTTGGGAGGCCAAAAAATCACTTAACACTTCTTCATTATTAATTATAAACTCAGCACTTTCAATGTATTTATGTCTCAGTTCAGCTTTTTTTGGTGACAATTTCTCCAAATCGCTAAAAGTGATATTAAAATGTCTAAGCTCTTCACTAAGTCGAGATATTTCTTCTTTTCTAAAAAAACTATCCTCTGTTTCATTGAAGTTACTGATTGCGTTAATAGTTTCTATTCTATTATTGTGATGCTCAGTTTCATAGTTGTTTTCTGACATTAAAATTTCATTTGCATTTAGCTTTGACATTTTTCTCTGATGATCTATCAATCTTGAGCGAATGACTAGCTTGGCGTAATTGTAAAAACTCCCTCTATTTGTCACATAGCTATCTAGAGCCTCTGCAAATGCCATCATACCGATAGTTGTCAACTCATCACCATCAGATATAAATCCACCACGAAACTGATAGATAGTGGAATATATAAAAGGCTTATATTTCAGAATGAAGTCATTTATATCCATTTCTCCGTTTTGGACAAGACTTACATCATTTTGCATTATGTTTTTGTTCATATTTGCACCCCTGAATTGAATTTCGAAGTGTCATTTCCTTATTAATCTCTGATATGACCTTTAATTTGTTCAAACTCCAGAGAGGACCAACAAGATCGCTCTTTTTCCCATCCCCAGTAATACGATGCAGGACTATACTATCGGGAAGTCTTTCAATACAATCACACACCAAGCTGACATATTCATTCATCTCCATCAAAATAAAACCAATCTGATTGTAATATGCTTCCAGGTCAGTATTTTTCACGACATGCAACAAATGTAGTTTGACACCCCATGGAATAATATGCGAAATATAATAAGCTGTTTTTAGGATATCTTCTCTGTTTTCACCGGGTAACCCTAGTATCATATGCAACACAACCTTGATATTAGAAGCCTTCAATCGATTAAACCTATCTTCAAATAAATCCATATCATATCCTCTGCGAATCAAATCCGCAGTACTTTGATTTATCGTTTGCAAACCAATCTCTACCCATAAAAAACAGATGTCATTTATTTCCTCCAAAAGCATGATTACTTCTTCAGATAAGCAATCTGCTCTCGTTGCTATGGCTAAACCAATCACATTCGGATGATCTAAAGCCTCATAGTATTTTTTTCTCAGTTCATCAATGCTACCGTAAGTATTGGAATAAGCGCCAAAATAAACTATATATCGTTCTGATTTCCATTTTTTGCTCAACAAAGCTATTTGTTGCTCTATCTGCTGAGTAATGCTAAAATCCGGATCTCCAGCAAAATCGCCACCACCAGTTTCTGAACAAAATATGCAACCATTATACCCTTTGGATCCGTCTCTGTTCGGGCAAGTAAATCCACCGTTGACAGATAGTTTAATTATTTTCTCTCCGAATGTTTTTTTAAGTTCGTAGTTTAATGTTCGATATCTTAAGTCTCCAAACATTTTTTTCAACAGCCTTTCCAGAAATTCTTAATAAGTTATCAACAGTTATTTTGTTAATTTTCCAACAATTCTGTGGGTTTGTCCACAAAAAAAGGGGTTTTTACAATGTTATCAACACTGTTGTCAACATATCCCCTTTTTATATATTATTTGTCCACAGCAATAATTGTGCCAACTATGACTCGTTTTCTTTTTTTATAAAATCAAATTCTTCATGCATAAGTTTGAATTCCATATAATTATTCATGATAGTTTTAATTAATGCGGCTATAGGGGTAGCGAAAAACATTCCTGCCACACCATAAAGTCCGCCACCTACAATGATTGCGCTAATAATCCACACAGGTTTTAGGTTTAACTGGATGCCCAATATTTTAGGGCCCAGAATCAGACCATCAAACTGCTGTAAAGCCAATATAAATAGAGTCATCCAAAGACCTTTTCCAGGGTCCACCAGGAGTGTAATAATAACTGCCGGTACCCCACCAATCAGTGGTCCGAAATATGGAATCATATTGGCAATCCCGATGATCAAAGCCAGTATCAATGGATACTCCGCTTGTATAATATAACGAATTCCTAAATAAGCCATGAGTCCTATTATGGATGAGTCAATTATTTTACCTATAATAAACCTGATAACATTTTGATTCAGTTCAGATGCCAGTTTTATAATCTGATTAGATGTTTCTTTTTCGAAAAATGAGTAGATAACTTTTTGGTAGAGCTTTTTGAAAGTTCCCTTATCCCACAGCAAATACACAGAAATAACTATAGCTATAATAAAATTAATCAACGCATAAACGACATTAATTGCACTTGCTATTGTCCTGTTAGCAAGTGTGTTAATCAAAAGGGTTGTTCGGGTGACAATTTCAGGAATGATACTTTGATAGTAAGCATATATCTCGTCTGTCTCGAGAAAATCAAAAATTTCAGGAGGATTCTGAAAAAAATTCTCTATACCCGCAATCAGTCTAGGTAGATCTCTGATTAAAGCAGTGATGCTTCTTGCTATCTGTGGTGTGATTATAAATGCCACCATCATTATGAAACTGATAAATGTAGCGTAAGCTAGAATAATTGATACGAGCTTGAATCTGAAAACCTTTCTAAATGCCTTCATAAGGGGATTTAGAACCATAGCCAAAAAAATACCTGTAAGTATTGGGACCAGTATGTTAAATATTTTAGACAAGCCATTATCCTGATATATAAACTTGAATATGACTACTAGCACAATAAAAACAGGAATATAAGTCAGATAATACCTACTATTCTTTTTTTCTTCCATATTGGCAACAACCCCTTTATCTTGTATTGAGTTTTGTCAACTCTATTATATAGATTTACCAACTAATTGTAAAATATCTTTAAAGACTTACAATTAAAAGAATCCCAAGGCTTTAAGCATTGTGATGCCTATAAAAATCGTGAAAAATGAAGCGGCTGTAGAAAAGACAATGATAGCTGCTGCCAGTGTGTCATTGCTATTCATAGCTTTAGCCATAATGAATGAAACTGTCGCTGTTGGTGACGCCAGCAATACAAATAAAATCCCTAGCGAAGGTCCTCTGTACCCAAATAGTATTGCAGCAATTGTGAATATCAAAGGAAACAGAACAACTTTGAATAGAACTGCCAAAAAGAGAGGTTTCCTTTCACTGATGCCAGTCTTTAGAGTAAACATAGATCCGATGTTTATAAGAGCCATCGGTACCGCAATACCTCTTATCATGTACAATGTATCATTTATAGTGACAGGTACTTTAATGTTTAGATAATTAAACAGCAGTGCTAATAAAATACTGATGATTAAAGGATTCTTGATAGTCCCTTTAAACATCTCCCAATAATTGATTTTGTCATACTCTGGTTCATAGTATGTAAAATTAATAACCGCCAATGCATTGAATAACGGAACTATGAAGGCAGTTATAAGGCTCATTCCTACTGATACTTCATTTCCAAAAAGATTCTCCAGAATGGCGAATCCAATAATAATATAATTGCCTCTATATGCGCCTTGAACAAATGCTCCTTTGGTTTTATTATCCCAATTATACTTCTCTGCAATCAAGAATGCTATGAAATATGAAGCCAGCACTATTGAACAAGCCAGTATGATAAATCGCCAGGTATTCCAGTCAAAAACAAACTCAACGTCAGCATTTGTTATATTGTAAAAAAGCATTACTGGAAATGCAAGCTTGAAAAGGATGGTTGAACTCTTCTGATTAAATGATTCATCAGCAATATTTGCCTTTTTCAAGATATAACCAATCAAAACCATAATAATCAATGGGGCAAGTGCTTGAAAGCTGATACTCAGATATTCCATTTAAGGCTCCTTTTAAGACTACATCATTGAAATCCCAATGTCATTCAACTCCAACTCTCTTTTTTGCAACGCTTCGATAACGATGTTAATAAGATCACCAATATCCATACCTAATTCATCAGCACCCTTTTGCATTTCATCACGGTCAACCGCTCTTGCAAAAGCCTTATCTTTCATTTTTTTCTTTACGGATTTTGCTGTCATACCTTCCAATCCGGTCGGTCTCATAAGCGCTACAGCAATAATAAATGACGCCATCTGATCCACTGCATACAGGCATTTAGCCATCTGTGTCTCCCTGGCAACCAAGGTGAAGTCTCCGTGTCCTAGCACAGCTTGTATAAAATTTTCAGGGTAACCTGCCTCCCTAAGAATTGTGGGAGCCATTTCGAGATGATTGCTTGGCCACTTTTGAAAATCTATGTCATGTAAAAGACCACAAACACCCCATACCTCAACATCTTCTTTGTAATGCTTCGCACACCCTCTCATTGCTCCTTCAACCGCAAGACAATGCTTGATAAGGCTATCCGAATCAATGTGATTTTTAAATAAAGCTAATGCTTTCTCTCTTGTTATTTCCATTTTTGTACGCTCCTTTAAACATAATTACATATTATATATCAAATCTATAGGTTTTTGAACTGTAACTGAAATATTTACCTCATTTATACCCCTGTGGGTTTTTTGATTGCCATCTCCATGAATCCCTGCACATCTCTTTGATATCTTTCATTGCCCTCCAATTCAAAACTCGCGCTGCCTTTTCAGGATTCGCATAGCAAACTGCTACGTCACCGGGTCTTCTTGCACTTACAATGAAAGGAATCTTAATGTCAGTAGCTTCTTCAAAGTACCTGATCAGATCCAAGACACTGCAGCCAATTCCCATACCAAGATTGAACACTTCAAAACCAGGTTCTTTAAGAACTCTTTCCAATGCTTTTATGTGGCCTTTTGCTAAATCAACAACATGAATATAATCCCTGATACCCGTTCCATCATGTGTTGGATAATCATTTCCAAATATGGTGAGCTTATCCCTGATTCCCACAGCTACTTGAGTGATATAAGGCATCAAATTATTGGGTTCTCCATTTGGGTCTTCACCTATCAAACCACTTTCATGGGCTCCTATGGGATTGAAATATCTTAATATCGATACATGCCAATCCCGGTCTGAATAACACAGGTCATTCAATATCCTCTCTATCATCATCTTGGTGCTTCCGTAAGGGTTAGTAGTGCTTAATGCCATGTCTTCCGTCAAAGGTGAAGCATTATCTGTCCCATAAACAGTAGCGGAAGAACTGAATACCATTTTCTTAACATTGTATCTGTTCATTGTCTCGCACAAAACCAAAGTACCAACCACATTATTGCGATAGTACTCAATAGGTTTTTCCACCGATTCACCTACCGCTTTTACGCCTGCAAAATGGATAACCGCATCTAACTGATTTTCTTCAAATATCTTCTCAAGTTTTGTTTTGTCCAAAAGATCAACATTATATGACTTAAAACTTTTCCCGGTAATCATCTTAATCCTGTTGATTGTCTCAGGTTTGCTGTTGCTGAAATTATCCAATAAAACGATACCATGTCCCTCATTCAAAAGCTCAACAGCAGTGTGACTTCCAATATAACCGGCTCCTCCTGTTACAAGTATGTTCATAAATTGCATCTCCTTTCATTGATATATTTATCGAAAATCATCATAGAGACTCCGCAAAAAATATTGAGAGCTCGGTACAACTGAATACCGATCCCTCAAAGCAATCTCGTTGATGGAGTGATTACTGTTTATGAAAAATGTCCTTCATGAAAGTCCCTGTTTTATTAGCACTGTCTTTAATTTTATCCACAGTTTTATCAATAGTTGCTTTTCTTGAAGCGGTGACAAAAGCCTTCATAATTGAAACGGAGTTTTGCTGAACAATCACACCGAGCATACCGCATGCTTCTAGAGTAGCTGACCTTTTAATCAGTTTTTTATCCGTCTGAGTCAAGCTTGAAGAATATTTTCTAGCTATTATGCCAACTCTTAATGTCAAAAAAGCATTGGCTGATCCTTGTATGATAGAGTTAACTATAAGATTTGTCACTGCCATCGCTCCTGGGACCAACGTTCCTAACGTCCCCCCAATCAATGAGTTGATGACTGGTTGCAATTGTTCATCCATAAGGGCTAGATCTTCAATTTCTCTTGCCATTAAGACAGTTGCCGCCACATTGGCATATAGGTACAAAATCTCTTTTGTATTGGGTCTTTGATTGTAGATATGACTTATTTGCCATACCATTCTTGATAGATTTGTCAAGACAAAGAAAGCATCCAAAATCCCGTTTTGCGATATGGCTGTTGTCAGGAACACCGTTGAAGAAGATTCCTTTATAATTTTAAACGTCTCCTGATTCAATACTTCGTGTGCAGCCTCTATCTGAGGAACCAACTCTAAGTTCTCATCAAAAGTAAAATTCGCTTCCCTTATATAGTTGTTTTTCATTAGTCTTTTCTTCAATGTATTCAGGTAGTTACTGTAAGCTTCAACATTGGTCTCATCTGGTAATTCCAATGGCTTTCTAAGCTTCAAAAAACCAAATAACGGGACCAGAAATATAATCGCAAAAAACATGGATAGCAGTATGGTCACCAGTTTCCCGAAGGCAGGATGTATGGTTGATGCTGCCATAAAAATCTGGCTGATTTGGTTCACTACTATCAAAAGCAGTAACAACAACAGCCCTATTCCTGTCCAGGCTAAAGTCCTTTTTAATGCCTTATCCATTTTTAACACCTCCCATGCTACTAATTCTCGCTATTATCCTTTGGATAGCTGATGTAAAATCCCTGAAGATAATCAACTCCCAGGTTTTTAAGAAAAGCTAGATCTTCTTCATTTTCAATAAAGTCACCCAAGGTTTTTGTCCCCTGGATTTTACAATAGGCAACAATATTTTTCAATACTTTCTCAGTATTCTCGTCAATCATCGCTCTGCGAACCAATTTTTTATTAAATCTGATGATATCCGGTTCAGTAGCCAGCATAATTAGATTATCGGTGTTTTCCACACCAAAGTTTGCAAGCGCTATCCGTCCATTTATAAGCCTGCTTGATTCCCTTATTTTAGTCATCTCTTGTGGTTCAATATTGATTGGCATCCATATTTCAAACACTATGCTGACATCTTTAAGTGTATCCGCATAGAGACTAGATACAACCTCATCAGCAATTGGATACGGTCCGTGAGTTACCAATAGGCTTTTGTGCTTTATCTTTTCCTTGAAGTCATCAGTAATCTTTATATTGCTCATGCTAACCCTATCCAAGTCTCTGTAGCTGCCTACTTCATAAGCAAAACTGATTAAGTCCATTGTGTCTTTGAAAACTTTTGATCTCGTTCTTAATTGTACACTATATCCCTCTATTCTTCCTTTGTCCGAACCAATAAACGGTTGGAACACGTGATAAAAATCCTTATCTCTAATAATTCTATTTAACTCTTCAATCCTCTCATCATTCTCAAAATGCTTGATATATTCACTTTGCTTGAATAATGTATATCTTCCTTTTCCGCTTTTCTTAGACCGATACATGGCAAAATCCGCGTACTCAATGAGTTGTCCGATATTATCAGTGTCTTTACCATATACAGCCATTCCACAGCTTACTGACACCGGAATCATAATGCCATTGATTTCAATAGGTCCATACAAAACATTAGAATTTATCTTTTCCCATATCTCTTCAATACTATCAAGTTTTACTGTCTCATAGCCATGTATATAAAGGGCGAATTCATCACCTGCTATCCTAATTTTAATAGATTCTTCCAAATCAATGCTGTTCAGTCTTCTACCAAATTCAACTAAAAATTGATCTCCAGCAGAGTGTCCAAACGTGTCATTAACAGACTTAAATCCATCGAGGTCAATGAAGACAAAAATCCCTTGTTTGTTATTATGTCTTTGTATCATCTGTTCAATCGCAGTCCAATATTGATATCTACTGACAAGTCCAGTCAAGGCATCCTTAACCAATCTGCCCTCCAAAGCTGCATTTAATGTGTTCAGTTTAGCGTTGGATTTTTGCAGTAGTCTCTTGGTATTAATCAACTCATTGTTCAATTCATGAAACTCTTGAAGTTGATTCACATTATCACTGTTGGCTCTTCTCGAAAATTTTCTAAATTCCTCTCGCATGAGATTAATATAATCATTATATATTCTGAAACATTCGTCATGTGATCTTACATCCAAAGCAGAGCCGTCCAATATCAAAATGGACACCACTCCGTTAAAATGAATGATAAACACAGCAACTGAAACAATACTGTCACCCAGGATAATCTGGGATGTCGCTGTTGTTGAATCATCCGATAGTCTGCACCCCTGTATATATCTGACCATGTCTTTGCAGACTTGATCAGGAAATAAGCAATCAATTCCGTCTCCAATATTCAGAGGTAAATCCGTCGTATTAGCACTTATTTTTTTTATTTGATTGTTTTCATCCAGCAAGAGAAGTATTTTTACCATAAACCACCTATAGGTTAATTCGAGTCCACTCAAGCAATTCTTCGTAGCTGGTGGCTTCAACATCAATATTCCATTTTTCACGGAGATTGTTTCCCATGTCCAACGCCTTCCCACCAACAGCTATCTTCATGTGATCAAAGCGTTTATCTTTTCTAATCGCATCAATTGTATCCCTACAATTATTCAAATAATTTGGCATTGTCACTGATAGTGTTATCAGATCAGGGTTATACTCTTCCAAGGAACCAATCAGACTCTCCCAAGGCACGGATGCACCCAGATAAATTGTATCCCAACCCTGAATTTCAAACAAGTCTGAAAGCATTCTTATGCCCATCTCATGCAACTCGTTTCCCACACATAATGCAACCATGGTCTTACCATTCTTGGGTGTTGCAAATATTTTTGGATAGAGTTGTGACATGACCCCTTGTGTGACTGCTGTAGCATAATGCTCCTTGTCGACAGCGATTATGTTCTTATACCACAAATTACCAACTTCATGCATAACTGGTCTAAATAGATCAACATAGACTTCTTCAAGGGTAACACCATTTTGAAGTGAAGACAGGATAATCTCACTAGCTTTCTGTCTGTCTCTAGATAGCAATGCTTCCAAATAATTTTTGGCTTCAGACTCAAGCCTTATGCCATCCAAATAGCTTATGTCATGCAACTCAAATTTTTCGATAGCTTTGATAGCGTTGTTGATGTGTTTTTCAGCCTTTTCTACGTAGCCCTCATCCATTACTTCTTCCACTGCTTCTTTCAACAAAAAATAGTGATCAATCATAAAAGTCTTAACTCTCTCAAGACCAAGGTGTTTCAACCTGTAAGCCAGCAATCCCATAAGCCAATTGATATAATCAATTACTATCAATTCAGAATCATGGGCAATCGCTGCTTCCAGATTATCTATATTATAATAGATGTCCTGAAGCATCAGTCTTTTTCTTCGGTCATCCAGATCATTACCTAGATTGGGATCTTTGATGAACTGTTTATCAAAAATCTGTTGGGTCATCTTAACTAATTCTTCATTTGATTTCAATAATAAAAGACTCATAGTTTCTCCTTCTTCTTGACTTTATAATCATTACAATTTAATATTGAATAGAGTGAAATTTTAAGGGGGAATACTTATGTTGCTAACAAAAAAACGTTCTTTATTAATTATGATTATTATAGTAATTATACTTATTATATCTTATTTTTGGTTTTTTAACACGGAAAATATTTCAATCGAAGTCGAAGGAGTCCCAGTTACCAAAGGAGATATCATAAAAACCGTCAATCTGTCAGGCTCAATCAGCCCTTTAGATAGCGAAGTGATAAACCTACCCGCTGGAGTTGTGGTCGAGAAAGTCTATGCAGAAGAAAACAAATTTGTTGAAGCGGGACAGCTGTTAGCTGAGTTGAATTCTGACAATTTGAAAATTAGTATAGAAAAAACCAACCTTCTTATTAATCAACTGGAAGATGATCTCATAACTGCGTCAGGCGATGCCAGCGCAATTGAAAAATCATTGCTTAGAAACGCCCTTCTCCTCGCTAAAGAAGATTTTGATAAGGCATCAAAGGATTTTGAATCTTCTGAAAATGAAATAGAAAAAAGTGAAGCTTTACTATCAGGAGGTGCAATAAGCCAAGCGGAATATGACAAGGTACTATCCCTTTCAGCTGATATTTACAGTTATTATAATACAGCTAAGATTAATTATGACAATGCCAATAAGCGTTATATGGATTACGACAGAACACAGGCCACTCGAGTTAATTCAATCAAGACACAAATTGAATCAGCGAGGCTTGATCTGTCCAGTTTGAAGCTAAAATACGAGGAGAATCTTATAACCTCCTCTATTTCCGGTGTGATAACCTCTTTCCCTGTTAAAGAAGGAAGAAGCATCCTACCAGATAGCAGAATAGAGATTAATAATACTAACAATTTTCAATTTAAATCTATGGTGCCTCAGGAAGATGCAGTTTTAATTGATCTTGGTCAAAAGTCACTCGTCAATATTTCCGGGATATCAACATCATATGAAGGCGCGGTAACTTCGATAGGAACTATCGCAATCATCGATACACTAAGCGGTAGCCGAACACCTAAGGTTGAGGTTGCTGTAACACTGGAAGCAACTGATAATCAAGTGGTTTCAGGGTTTGATGCCGATGCGGTTGTTGAAGTGGTTCGATTGACTGATGAACTAATTATTAAAAGAGAGTCTGTCAAAAAAGATTTAGATGGTAAAGAATTTGTTTTTGTTATAAAAGACAATAAAGCCATTAAAACATATATTACAACAGGCGCTTCAGATAATACTAATATTGCTGTCCTTTCGGGAATAAATGAAAATGATATAATCATCGTCAATCCATCGCTGGATGTACAGGATGGCTCACCATTGAAAGTGGAAATCAGGTGAATGATATGAAAAATCACAAAGATGAGTTTATGATACTTTTTGAAGAATTTAAAAAAGATGAATGTGTACGATTTGCAATAAATGGTTTGAACAACAATGATTTTTCCATACCCGAATTATATGAGCAAATCTTAGGCCCAGCACTCTATGCTGTAGATGAATGCATCGATGATGATAACGACTGCATATGGCGTGAGCACGTCAAAACTGCTATTGTTAGGACCATTATCGAGTCAATCTATCCCTATGTGATCGAAGCAAAAAGAAACATCACACCATTGAATCAAAAAGTTGTATTGGTCTGTCCGGAGAAGGAATACCACGAAATCGGTTTGCGAATGATGTCGGATTTTTTTGATTTGAACGGCTATGAATCTATTTTCATTGGTAGCAACACACCTCGAGACCAAGTCTGTGTGGCTATATCACAAAACAATCCAAAGTATGTCGCTATAGGCGTAACTGATTTCTATTTGATGTTTGAGGCCAAGAAACTCATCTCAAGGATAAGAACAAAACACGAAGACAAAATTAAAATTATTCTAGGTGGCACTGCTTTTCTCAATAATCCATCAGCAGTCTCTGAGATCGGTGGCGACCTCTATTTGATATCTTATAATGATATTAAAAACCTGGCCAAGGAGGATTCGATTCATGAGACTGGCATTTAGCATAGCTCTTCGTTTTCTGAAATCCGGAAAAGGTCAGACTATTCTGATTGTCCTTGGAATATCAGTTGGCGTAGCGGTTCAATTGTTTATAGGATCACTTATTCAGGGTCTTCAGATTAATCTTGTCAATACAACAATTGGAAATGCACCACAGATTACTATCACACCGACCAACAGTGAGAAAACAATTAAGGAATGGGAACGTGCTTTGTATGAGGCTCAAATAAGCAGCAATGATATCATTAATATTGCAGTAGCAGCTGATGGACCCGCGAGCATCGACTATGAGAGTGATATTGATCCTGTTCTCATTAGAGGATTTAAATTAGAAGACGGCAATAAAATTTACGGCTTTGAAGAAGGCCTGTATGCCGGTCAGCTACCTTCAAGAAAGGATGAAGCGATAATAGGCAAAGAACTTGCAGATAAAACCGGCACAAATATCAATGATAGAATTCTAATTGTATCTCCTTTTGGTGGAACAATTCGTTTGACTGTAACAGGACTATATGATCTTAAAGTATCATCTATTAACGAAACATGGGTTATCACAAATCTGGAAACCGCGCAGGACATTCTTGGTATAGGCAATCAAGTCACGGGTGTTGAAATGCAAGTCAATGAGGTTTTTGAAGCCGATATCGTCGCTAAGTCTTTGGCATATACATTATCTCTTTCAGATATTAGGGTCGATAACTGGAAAGACCAGAATCAACAACTACTGAGCGGTTTAAACGGTCAGAGCGTTTCGAGTATCATGATACAAGTTTTTGTGTTAGTTGCTGTCTTATTAGGCATTTCAAGTGTATTGGCCATTTCAGTCGTACAGCGATCAAAGCAGCTCGGTATTCTCAAGGCTATGGGTATCAAAGACAGGGATGCTAGTCTAATCTTTGTCTTTCAAGGTTTGATGCTTGGAATTCTTGGTGCAATATTAGGTATAGCACTAGGATTCGGTTTGCTGATTTCGTTTACCACCTTTGCCGTAAATCCCGATGGTACGCCAGTCGTACCTATATACATCAACAATGGTTTTGTTGCTTTATCCGGCATGTTTGCTATCATTTCAGCCATGACAGCGTCACTGATACCTGCTAGATTATCCTCAAAGCTGAATCCAATCGAGGTGATAAAGAATGGCTGATATAATAAGATTAAAAAACATCAATAAAATATACGGCGAAAAAATAAAAACTCAAGTGTTGTTTGATATCAACCTGAATTTTGAGGAGGGTAGCTTCAATTCTATAATTGGTGAATCAGGTAGCGGAAAAAGCACAATGCTTAACATTATCGGCACCCTCGACAAACCAACAAGCGGTGAGGTTTATATTTCGGGTGATAGAACCGATACCCTCAACAAGCAGTCTCTGGCTGAGTTAAGAAACCAAACGATGGGTTTTATCTTTCAGTTTCATTATCTTTTACCAGAATTCACTGCTAAGGAAAACATACTAATGCCCTATAAAATACATAATTACAACGTCCCTAAGGATGTGGATGAATGGGCTGATGAGTTGCTGCAGCTTGCAGGTTTGACAAAAGTATCAAAAAATCTGGCAAATGATATGTCTGGTGGTCAGCAGCAAAGAACAGCCATCGCCAGGGCATTGATCAACAGACCTAAAATCATTCTTGCTGATGAGCCAACGGGGAATTTAGATTCGGATACAACCGAAAATGTATATAAGATTCTAAGAGACATCAATGAAATGTATAAAACCACCTTTGTTATAATCACACATGACCAGAGAATAGCAGAAAAAACCGACCGAATCATTGAAGTGAAGGACGGTAGAGTACACCTAGATTTGAAGAGATGATGAATATGACAAAAAAACCGCTGAGATGGCGGTTTTCTTTATCATAACAATTCTTTACTATTGAATGAGTTTCCAAATATCATTGGCATACTCAACCGGGTCTCCAATAGATAAGCCTTCTATCAAAAGCGCTTGATTATAAAGAATATTTGTCAGTAATGTCAGTTTGTCCTTGTCATGATCAAATGCATCCTTGAGTGATTTATATAATGGATGATTAACGTTTATTTCAAGAACCTTGTCTGCTTTGATATCCTGGCCATTAGGCATAGACTTCAGTATTTTTTCCATCTCTATGGAAACTTCACCCTCATTACTTAAGCAAACCGGATGATTTTTTAGTCTTTTTGAAACCCTTACTTCTTTTATCTTATCCCCTAATACATCTTTCATGTAATTGAAGATTTCCTCATTCTCTACATTCTCATCTTTTTGTTCTTCTTGTTCAGCATCGCTTTCAATTCCAAGATCTTTATCTGAAACGGATTTAAAGGTTTTATCACGATAACTGGAAAGAAGTTTAATGGCGAACTCATCGATGTCATCGGTAAAATAAAGAATCTCATAGCCCTTTTCACTGACCATTTCGGTCTGTGGTAGTTTTTCAATCCTCTGATATGACTCTCCTGCTCCATAATATATGTACTTCTGGTCTTCAGGCATTCTGTCTATGTATTCATCAAGAGTGACCATTGTTTTCAAGGTTGAGGAGTAAAACATCAGCAAATCCTGCAACAATTCCTTTTCCATACCATAGTTGTCATATATCCCGAACTTTAGCTGTCTCCCAAAGGATTTATAGAATTTTTCATAATTATCTCTCTCATGCTTCAACATATTATGTAATTCGCTTTTAATCTTAGCTTTTAAGTTCTTTGCGATAAACTTCAGTTGTCTATCCTGTTGAAGTATTTCTCTGGAAATATTCAGTGACAGGTCCTCTGAATCTACCATACCCTTAACAAAACTGAAATAATCTGGTAGAAGGTCCTTGCATTTATTCATGATCAATATACCATTTGAATATAATTCGAGACCTTTCTCATACTCTTTCGTATAGTAGTCAAATGGAATATTCTCTGGTATGTATAGGATAGCATTGTATCTGATAACCCCGTCTACACTTACATGCAGATGCTTCAAAGGTTTATCAAACCCATAATGCTTCTCTGAGTAAAAATTGTGGTAATCTTCATCTGTTAGTTCATTCTTGTTTTTTCTCCAGATTGGTACCATGCTGTTGATAGTTTTCTCAACAAAAACATCCTCATATTCATCTTCTGTTCCATCTTTTAATTTTGTTTCCTTGACATCCATCTTAATTGGATATCTTACAAAATCCGAATACTTCTTTATGATGCTTTTGAGTCTGTATTGCTCGAGATAATCATCGAATTGATCGTCTTCTGTGTTCTCTTTAATCTTAAGAATGATTTCTGTTCCTACTTCATCTTTCTCACACTCTTCAATTGTATAGCCCGTGGTTCCTGAAGATTCCCACTTGTGAGCCATGTCGCTACCCAAAGCCTTGGATATGACAGTAACCTTGTCAGCAACCATAAAAGCAGAATAGAAACCAACACCAAACTGACCGATAATCTCATAACCATCTGTTATATTGTTGTCTTTCTTGAAGTTTAAGGATCCACTATTGGCTATAACGCCTAAATTGCTCTCTAACTCTTCTCTGGTCATTCCTATTCCGGTATCATATACTTTAAGAATTCTGTTTTCCTTATCTACTTCAATCTTTATAAAATAATTGTTCTTATCAAAAACCATTGACTCATCAGTCAACGCCTTATAATAAATTTTATCAATCGCATCACTGGAATTTGAGATTAATTCCCTTAAAAAAATTTCTCTATGTGTATATATTGAATTAATCATGAGGTCCAGCAATCTTTTTGACTCTGCTTTAAATTGTTTTTTTGCCATTTCAATGTCTCCCTTCTTAAACGATATAAAATTATTAGCACTCTAATGTATAGAGTGCTAATAATTTTATACCACATTGCTTACTCAATGTCAATCTTGATTGTCCTTTCTTCTTTATCTTTCTTTGGAACCTTAATGTTCAAAATACCATTATCCAACTTGGCTTTGATGCCATCTGATTTAGCATCTTGAAGATACAAAACCCGTTCCATGGAGGAAGTTCTTATTTCCTTATGAATATAATTCTTCTGTTCTTCCTCGTGTTTCTCGCTTCTTTGTACAGCTATACAAAGCCTGCCCTCATCAAGTCTAACATTGATTTCCTCTTTCATGACGCCAGGCAATTCAGCATCTACAGAATACTCATTTTCACTTTCCTGTACATCTACCTTGAAAGTGCCATAGGAAGCATTCTTTCCGGTAAGCCAGGAGTCATTAAAAAAGTCATCAAGCACATCATAGAAGTTTTCAAAACCTCTTGGTCTTAAATTGTTTCTTTTGTTGAAAGGTACTAATCCAGCCATGTTCAACAACTCCTTTCTGATTTTATTAGCACTCTCTTACTTCGAGTGCTAACTTTTATATATCACTTTTTGTTTTTTTTGTCAATACTTTTTAGCAAAAAAAACTTCGGTTTCTTTATATAATTGTTAGATTTTTATGTTACAATAAGTCATATATCAACAGGGTTCTTGGAGTTCAGGTGGCTTTTCCCACTT
>JAHRFV010000196.1 GCA_019084435.1 Dethiosulfatibacter sp. | reverse complement strand
GTCCATGATGCCGCAATGGAAAGTCTACCATGGCGATATCTCACTATCAATAGGCTTTCGCGGCATAAACCGCTCGATTAGGCTGGATGATTGACCACAAAATGATACCCGAGGAATTTACACACTAATATGGACTTGACTCTTTCTACAATTAGCTATTATATAATCTGATACTACATCATTATATCAAATAAAGAATCAAATGGAAAGTATGTTAAAATAAAAACAAGATTGTTAATAATATTACAAATAATAATTTCATAAGGGGTGAAAAAATGACTGATATTAACAATAATCAGGAAAACGTATCACCGGAAGTGCGGAAACCGAGAAGACCTTCCAGAGAAAATGCAGCGAGCGCATCAGAAACAAAGGAAAGTTCTCCACAGGTAGCTGATGAGTCTGGCGTAAGGAAACCGAGGAGACCTTCTAGAGATGGATCCGGCAATAGTGATACAGGACAGGAACCTGCAATAAGTAGTTCTCGAAGATCATCGAGTAATAGAAAACCTAAAAAGAACCAGATTCCAATAGGATTAGCTGTTTTGGCAGGTATGATAATTTTCACAATATATCTAGCTATTACTGTCAGTGGCCAATTGGCTTTGTATTTTGTAGTCGGAAGTGCTTTTGGTATGATACTGCAAAGGGCAAGATTTTGTTTCACAGCATCAATGCGTGATCCCTATCTTACAGGATCTACATCCGTGACTAGAGCGGCATTAGTTGCTTTTGCCATAACATCTATTGGCTTTACAGCTATAAAGTACGGCTATTTCAGAGTAGGACTGCCCGTGCCTGGTATGGGTTTTGTTGCACCTATTGGTGTTGCAACAGCAGTTGGCGCAGTTATTTTCGGAATTGGAATGGTAATCGCAGGAGGCTGCGCATCGGGTACATTGATGCGTGTAGGAGAAGGCTTTCACATGAATATGCTGGTGTTTTTCTTCTTCATGGTTGGTTCTTTATGGGGAGCCTATGATTTCGGATTTTGGAAAAGAAACTTTATGTTAGCCAGTCCATCTGTATTTCTACCGGATATATTTGGATGGGGTGGCGGATTGATTGTCAACCTTTTAATCATTGCCATATTATATGTATTAGCACACAGATGGGAAAAAAGAAAAAATGCAAGCAGTCACTAGGAGGATAAAATGGCGAAAGAGTTAATGTTAGATTGTTTAGGGGAAGCATGTCCGGTTCCTTTGGTAAAATCGGAGAACGCTTTGAAGAGTTTAGAAATCGGCGATGTATTAGTTGTACAGATTGATCACAGCTGTGCGGTTAAGAATGTGCCTGAATGGGCTCGTAAAGAAGGACATTTTGTAGATATCGAAGAAGTAGATGATGGCGAGTGGGAAATTATTATAGAGAAAGCACAATAAATTAAGAATATTGGAGGAATAAAATGGCTAAAGAATTAATGTTAGATTGTTTAGGGGAAGCATGTCCAGTCCCTTTGGTAAAAGCAGAAAACGCGTTAAAGGGTTTGGAAGTTGGCGATGTATTGGTCGTACAGATTGACCATAGTTGTGCGGTTAAAAATGTACCTGAATGGGCTCGAAAAGAAGGACATTTCGTAGATATTGAAGAAGTAGATGATGGCGAATGGGAAATCATTATAGAGAAGGCGCAATAGGAATAATGATCAATCATTGTTCTAAGGAGGTGTAAAGTTGGAATTTTTCAATAAATTAAAAGAAAATGATCTTTATGATAAATGGTTTAGAACACCTTATTCATACGTGACAGGAGCTGTATTGTTATCATTGTTTCAAATTGTCATGCTTGCTACCACAGGAAGCCCATGGGGCGTTTCTGGTACATTCGCCAATTGGGGGGCGTGGCTCTATCAATTAGTTGGTGGCAGTGTTGAAAAATGGTATTATTTCACTGGTCCTGGTGCACCTGGCTCGTTAAGTACTCTGGAAGCAGGTTTTATGAGCAATGGCGGCACAATGCTGAATCTAGGTGTTATCTTTGGTGCATTATTGTCAACTTTGTTGGCGTCGCAATTTAAAATCAAAAAGATCAAAAATAAACGCCAAATTGTAGCGGCAGTCTCAGGTGGTATCATGATGGGTTATGGCGCGAGAATCGCTTACGGTTGCAATATTGGTGCCTTATTCGGCGGGATATCCTCTCTTTCACTGTCAGGATGGGTATTTGCGGCATTTATGTTTGTAGGCGCTGTCATCGGAAGCAAGTTATTGGTGAAGTATTTTATGTAGGGGCAAATAGCTAGATTATTTATAGTTTTTTCCCTTGAGAAACAAGAAAGAAATATGGAGGTATATTATGACACGCGAAAAAAAAATAGAGCATTATGATGTGATTATCATAGGAGCAGGAGCGGCAGGATTAACAGCTGCAATTTATTGTTCCAGAGCTAGGCTAAGTACTTTGATCATTGAAAAAGCCCTAGTAGGTGGACTGGCGACTTATACAAATGAAATATGGAATTATCCGGGATTTCCAAATTCACCTAAGGGTGAAGAGATTACCGATTTAATGAAAGAGCAAGCCAAGAACATGGGTGCGAAATTCAAACTGACTGAAGTTCAATCTGTTGATTTGACAGGTGAGGAAAAAATCGTTGAAACATTTAGAAATAAGTATTTTGCAAAAGCAGTTGTCCTTGCCAGTGGCGGAAGACCACGTACCACCAAAGCTAAGAATGAAGAGAATTTTTTATTTGATAAGGGAATCTCCTTCTGTGCAACTTGCGACGCGGCTTCTAACACTGATAAAGTGGTGGTGGTCATCGGCAGTGGCGATGCGGCTATTGAAGAAGGTATGTTTTTGACAAAATTCGCTAAAAAAGTCATTGTATCTGTTATGCACGATGAAGGAATTATGGATTGCAATGAGATTGCAAAAGAAGCCGCTTTGGCCAATCCAAAAATGGAATTTATCTGGAATACTGTAACTGAATCATTTGAAGGAGAAGGCCATTTGGATACAGTTGTATTAAGAAACTTGAAGACAAATGAATTGATTCCTGTAAAATGTGACAATTGTTTTGAATTTATTGGCTACATTCCTAATACAGAGTTGATTAAAGGTCAGGTTGATTTAACGCCTCAAGGTTATATCATTTCAAATGATAGGATGGAAACTAATTTAGAGGGTGTTTTTGCTGCAGGAGATGTTCGTGATAAATGGTTGAAGCAGGTCGCTACTGCAGTTGGAGACGGTGCAATAGCTGGATATGCTGCTGAGAAATTTATTGCTGAAACAGAAGTTTTTGAAGCAAATGTTGTGAAAAAAGATAAAAATGGTTCTGTTTTTGTCTATAATGCTATAGAAGCGAACCAAAGAGAAGTGCTTCCAATGATTGAAGAGTTGGCTTCAAAGCATGGTAAGGATTACAATTTCTGTAAAATTGATGTCTACAAATCAGATGGCATAGCTAAAAGACTGGGAAGAACAAACTATCCTTATGTGGCCATCATAAAAAATGGCAAAGTGGATCATTTCATTGACATGATAAACGAAGAGAGTATTATGTCAGCATTGAAAACGTCGTAATGCTTTTGTTCAGGACGGACTCTTCCGACATTAAAGTCTAGGGGTCCGTTATCGTACTACCTTATAGATTGTGATCAACCAATCTTGATTATTTTGAAATAAAACGATTCTCATGCCATAAGGGCTATGGAACTGGTGTATGATTTGGCAACGTTCACTGAGAAAGCGCTGCATATCATCATAATAAGGATACAAATTACCATATATGCCATTCCATACAGGGCGTCGGTTGTAGATGAAATCCATTTCCTCAGGGTAGATAATGTATTCTATTTCACGATCAAGTATATAATTTTCAAAGCTTATGTTTCGGTCTTCCAAAAAATTCAGATTACGGTAATCATATAGCGTATTTTTATGAAAGTAAAACTCAGTGTTTAGATTCGCCAATACATTGGCATCACTAGGTACATGTGATTTGATTTCGTGAATGTAATATTTATAGTGATCTTGCAGGTAAGGTGCGATCGCCAAGGATGATATTGAAATCTGTATGATCAAAAGAATGAAGATGATAGGTGACAATCGAAAACGTTCAATCCAATAAAGTACTAGAAGCCAAGCAAAAGGGAAAATGAATATAATACTTGTCTGATTGAAACGTCCGATTATAATGAACGTCAAATTAATCCCTAAAAGAATAAGCATGAGTTGCATGACTATTTTATCTCGTTTTTTCATTAAAAGACTTATTGAAGCTATCGCTCCAAAGAAAGCAAATAATACGAGTTGCAGATGGATAGGGGGCATGTAATATGTGCCACTGACTTGATAATACAGTTTGCGATAAAAATCCACTATTTGAACCGTTCTATTCATTGAATCATCAAAAACACCAAACTGTTCACCAAAGGTTCTGTAATGATAGATGAATTCTGGGTCCATTTTAAGGCTTATAAACACATAAATCATTGCAAAGCAGCCAGTAAGCAAGACATAAGTAATCAAAGACCTCAATGAACTTTTTTTAATTAAGATATCATAGCTGTACAAAAAACCCAATATGACTGCAATAAAGAATGCATTGGGATGAACGCCTATAGCTATACCTGTCAACAGGGACAATACGAGATTTTTATAGCGGAAATCCAAAAAAAGTTTGATATAGGCACAAAGCAAGATCAGCAAAAGAATCAAGATTTCCTGACGTGCAAAGTGAGCTGCATAGATAAACTGTATATCAGTTGCCAACACAAGTACCGAAAGCAAGACTAATCCTTGACGATGTAGACATTTACGGGCTAATAGATAGAAAATGAACAATACACCACAGCTTATTATTAATGAGATTATCCTCAGAGTATAAGGGGAATAACTGAACAATAGTATGAAGAAGGCTTGAATGTAGTGGAAAATGATTTTGATGCCATGAGGATAGCGAGGAAACAAGTCAAAGAAAGACTCCGTAACAGAAGGCGTAGCATCCTCGAGATACAATCTTGAAAGACCACCAAGCCAACTTTCATCGGAATGAATTAATGGAAACAAATCTAAAAAAAGGATGTTAATTAAAAAATAAACAAAAATCAGTATGACAATATACTTTTTCATACACGCTCCAATACGAACTTTGATAACTGTCAAAGCTATTATACTAGAAAAAATCAATGTTTCCAACTATATTAACGATTCAAATACTACATTATAAAACATGATATCCAAAAGAGATTTAAATATCTTATAATGATTGTATATTATTTAACAATTTAAACTGAAAACATCAAGAAATCGTGTTCAAACAATAATAATTACAAAATGTGTAACATGGAGGATGCAAATGCGAAAAATATCATTAGTTTTAGCAGTTGTCATTATATTAATATCAACCTTAAGTTTGTCAGGTTGTGCGAATTATGATTTTGCTGAGACTGGAACAGTTATTATCACCGCAAAAGAAGCAATTGCATTAATGGGAAATGCCAGCACGGTTATGGTCGATCTGAGAAGTCCGTCAGATTATGAAAAGCAACATATATCAAATGCTGTCAATATTCCTAGAAATGCAATCAATGTTGATGATCCATATAGCAATATGTTAGCTCCGAAAGAGCAGATAGAAGAAGTGATGGGTCAAAACGGAATATCCAACGACACCTTAGTGATAGCTTATGATAGCTCCAACAACATGGATGCTTCTAGACTGTGGTGGACATTGATGGCATATGGACATGAAAACGTGAAAGTTGTCAGTGGCGGTTTCAAGGCTCTTATGGAGGCAAATGCGGGATTAAGTGATATACCCCCAGTTGTTCAGCCAGCTGTTTTTGAAGCAAAGGATTTAAATGAAGATTTCATAGCTTATAAATCAGATGTTTTAAATCAAGTAAACAATCCTGATGAAAACGTTGTGTTAATTGATACTCGTTCAATTCAAGAGCACAATATGGGCACGATACCAAGTTCATTGAATATTGATTATCTGACTAATAATTATAGCGACAGCACATTTAAGTCTATTCAAGATATTCAAATTATGTATTTAGAAGAAGATATCAAACCGGAAACAACAATTATAATCTATTGTTTGACATCTATAAGAGGTGCGCAGACGTACGCAGCTATGTGGAATGCTGGATATCGGAATCTCATGCTTTATGATGGTGCCTGGACTGAATGGATTGCAGATGAAAGTGCGCCTGCAGATATGCCAGGTGAGACAGGAGCGCCAGTAAGCCCCTCACCACAAGATAATAGCTAAATGAAACATGCTTACAATGTTTTTAAATCTCTACAACAATAAAATTAAAACAATAAAAAAACGGAGGCATTTATGAAAACAATTTTTAAAAAAGGATTACTGGTGCTTATCGCGCTAATGTTAATCTTTGGAATGGCCGCTTGCGGTCAAAGCGCGGCTGTTGCGCCAACAACAGTAAATACATCAGTTGATGAATCGGTTGA
Source organism: Dethiosulfatibacter sp. (assembly GCA_019084435.1). Next base: position 1,575 of record JAHRFV010000196.1, on the reverse strand, counting down.
TGTGGATGAAACATCATTAGAGGATGTCGTAGCTGGATATTTTGCGAACATGCCTGATGATATCTACAAGATTGATCAGAGTGCATTTTTAGAAATGGTAGCTGAAGGTCAGGACATGTTTATCGTGGACATCAGACAAGCTGACGCATATGAAAAAGGACATGTACTTGGTGCTGTAAATATTCCTTGGGGACCAGCTATAGCTGACAATATGGAATTCATTCCTCAAGATCAGCCAGTTTATATTTACTGTTATTCAGGCCAGACTGCAGGACAAGCGGTTATGACCATGCAAGCAGCAGGAATAGATGCTAAATCTGTCAATCTGGGATTCAACTTTGGAATTAGTCGTGTAGACGGTTATCAAGCATTTATTGAAACTGAAGAATACGAGTTAGATACAGAAATTTATCCGGTTTCTCCAGAGGTTCAAACTGCTATAGATGAATACTACTACGGATTATCCGATTCACCTTACACCAACTATGTTATACCTGAAATCAAATTAAGAAGCCTCATAGATGCTGACGAAGACATTTATGTTTTATCAGTAAGAAGCAAGGCTCATTTTGATGAAGGCCACATTATTGGAGCTAATCATATTGCTTTTGGAAAGGATATGCATTTAGAATTTGACAAACTTCCACAAGATGAACCTATTTATGTTTACTGTTATTCGGGCCAAACCGCTGGACAAGTTGTCGCAGGGTTGAAGCTATTAGGTTATGAAGCGTATTCATTAAATGGTGGCATGGGCGTTGGTGCTAACGCTCCACTTGGTTGGACCAACAAAGGTTATCCTGTTCATTTCGTCGAGGAAGCTGCTCTTGATTATTTTAGTAATTTCGAATCCAGCAATGTTGTACCGACAGCAGATGTGTTAGCTTCTATGGATGCTGAAGAAGATATTTTCATATTGGATATCAGACAAGCGGATGTTTATGAACAATCGCATCTTAAAGGCGCTGTAAATGTGCCTTGGAATGGAGAATTAGGACAAGTTATTGACTATTTGCCAATGGATAAACCAGTTTACGTGTATTGCTATACTGGTCAAACAGCAGGGCAAGCCGTAGCCTTGTTTAGGATGTCAGGCATTGATGCAAAGTCTATCCGTTCAGGTTTTGTGAGAGAAATTTCCAAAGTAGAAGGCATTGAAAATTATTTGGAAACCGAAGGAAATGCTTTGGCAACAGATCAAGTAAACGACATTAATCCAGCAATACGAAGTACGGTTGTAAATTATTTTAAAACAATGGCCGAATCAGAAGTTAAAAATTTAGTTATTCCACCAACTAGCTTGTATGAAAAACTTCAAACTAAAGATGAAACGATTTTCGTGATATCTGCTAGACAACCTGAAGCTTATGCGGAAGGTCATATTGAAACAGCTGTCAACATGCCATTTGGTTTAGATATGCAAACTTATTTCAAAGAAATTCCAAGAGATAAGACAGCAATCGTTTATTGCTACTCAGGCCAAACATCAGGTCAGGCTGTAGCGGTTCTCAGAATGCTAGGCTACAATGCATTGAGTTTGAATAGTGGTATGGGAACACCTACAACTGCTCCGGC
>JAHRFV010000024.1 GCA_019084435.1 Dethiosulfatibacter sp. | reverse complement strand
TCCAGTGTAATATTTAATTGAGCCATTTTGTTCATCTCCTCAGTTAGGTATTTGGGTAGTACTTATATTTTAACCGAGGACGAGCATTTTGGCTCATTTTTATTTGAAGTTTCTTTTTACACCATTATACGGACTTTATCTTTGTGTAGCAAGAGTTTTATCACTACCTAATTGATCCATTTGCATATCTAACTCCTTTATCGTCAGCTTTAAGCGAGCTTCATTAAATCTCATTCTAAGGCTTATAAATCTTGTTGCCTTTTATCCGATTGTGTATATCCCCCAATTCATTCAACCCCTTGAACATATGTCAATTATAATTTATTATGCTGGTCGGTACAAGGTAAACATTCATTTTTAAAATCTTTTTCTATGAATACTTCTCTATTTTACCTTTCACCAATACCTATATGATTTTTCCAATTTCTTATACTCCTCATCCTTGCCATGGTCTCTAACACCCAGGAGTTCATCTTCATATGCAATAGAGGGATCATACCAATCCGCTTTCTTGTTCGCCCACTCTATCCAGTCTCCCTTATCTTTGTTATCATTCTTGTTATTTCTAACAGCCTCAATAAACGCTCTTATTTTACTAGCTGTCTCGTAATCCAAGGCGCAGTTTTTCAATCCAATGGTCAACTCTATCTCTTGATTCTTTCTTTCATTCTTGAATTGTATAAGTGTTATCATTCCAAACTAAGTGCTAAGATATAGCTTTTTGAGTTTCTTCAGGACTCTCACTAGATCTCCATTCTTAATCCGCTCCATTAATGAACCATTATCAAAATAGTCTTCCCTCATGATTGCCGTTAATAATACTCGCGAAAAAGCATAATCAGCATTATCCAAGTGCTTCATTTCTTCTTCAATACATATTGGTCTAGTTGTCATATGCTCAAGATATTGAATATCCATTAAACCCGATTGGTAAAAACTCCTGATAAAATCGGATTCAAAATCAACGCTATAGTCCTTTAATAATTTAATATAACCAAATAACTGTTTGACACTTGTCTTTATAATATATCCATCAATGTCAAAAGGTTTCAGTTGAGCATTTTTCTCTAAATATAATGGATGATGAGGATGTCCTTCTTTTGAAACAGGACCTGCTTTAAACCATTTACAGTCATACCGTTTTGATAATTCAACTATTTCAAATAAACAATTAACCAAATATGGTCTTTTGTTGATGAGCGTACCCCAAGCTGCCCAAATTTCTGGGTTGTTATGCTTTATGATGATTTTGCAATGTGTGAAATGTTTTCATAGTCTAAATCGAAGTTTATTTGACTATGTAGATCATTTGGATCGGTGGCTCTTTGAGGGTAAATATTCAACATAATCCAACTATCATACCCATTTGCCTCGGCAACCCTCTCCACTGACTTAAGAGTGTTATCTAATTTTTCTGGCTCAGCATTACTCGGATTTACTCCAATGCAAATAAGAGGTTTTTTACCTTCTTTTCCAAGAACATACCGGCTTGAATTATCCTCGGCTTTCTCGTAAATCCAATCCATTGCTTCAACTCCTAGTATTACAATATTTTCATGATCAATTTTTACTTGTAGTTGGCAAACGACAACACACAACAACTATTCTAAATCATCAATGTCAATTTCTTGTTGAATAAATCTGATTATCTCTTTAAGAAAATCATTTTTATCAAATAGCCCTTGAACATAGTCACAATACCTATCCATTAGTTCCTTATCTCTTTCAGACTGTCCTTCCCCATAGGATCTGATTTCATTCACATAGAATTCTACCGATTTTAAATACTCCCATTTTTCTATATGTTTCTCAATTATAGTTTGCTGCCTGATTCTATTCTCTCTCTGTTTTTTAAGCTCTTTTTCTTCTTTTTCTTTTTCCCATTTCAATTCCAATAACCTATATTCTTCTTCACGCTGTCTTTCCAGTTCAATGCTTTTATGAATCGAATCTACCAATATGGGACGAATGGCAATAAACATTTCTGCAATCTGATTATGCAACGATAGGCATTCTTCATCATAAACCATTTCATTTGGTTGTTTCTCACCATTAATGACAGATTGAATCTTAAAAACAAATCTGCCTGTATATATGGTGGCGTATGATGGTCTCATTGTCTTTTCGTCTTTTGACTTGATATCTCTAAATTTACCTCTTTTTTCAATCAGAGAGCACTCGAAAGTACAGTGGGGAAACCGAATCACGGTATTGTCATCATATCGCAGGTCTACACTGACTGATCCTCCCAATGCCTGTACCATTTCAATAAAGCAGTTCATAAAACCATAGGCTCTATTCCTTTGTTCATCTGAAACATCTATATTAAGAACTGATCCATTTACCGAATATTCTTCATGGCTCAGTCTATGTCTTACGCTAAAAGGTAAGAATTCTTTGAATTTGTTCTTTTGTATTGCTTTTCTGTTTTCAATTTCAATATTGTGTTTATTGATCAATGGATGAAACTGGCTCTTTTTTACGTCTATCTTTATATTCCTGCACCATCGGTTGTATTCTTTCTCGTCCTCTACATTGACTCTCAAGGTATTAGGCTTCATTTTGTGTTTCCTCGTTTTCAAAGCAGCATCCGGCTCTATGCAGCGTATCTATCAGAATTTCCAACTTTTGTGAATCCTTCACTGCAGTGGGTATGAAATACCTCGTTCTGCTGTCCTGCAAGATTGTTGCTATACCTGCCATGAAGGTTGACATTTTCGGATAATCCATTGCGCTGACATATTCATATCTATTCTCATTGTGGTAAATATGCCTAATGGCACCCCATGAATCAATCTGATTGATGTGAATCCCAATAATGAAGTTTCTCATGCCTGCGAATGTGTTGATCGTGTCATCCATTTTTTTCTTTATTGGGTTTCGACTATTAGTGTCGGTAAAATCTACAGATAGCTTCAACTGCAGCTTTAACTCTTTGCATGTGTTTCTTATACATACCATATCATCAACTGTTGAAAAAAGATAATTTCTGTCTTTGTTCTTCTTCGTGTAGCCATTAATGACCGCTATTGTCATTCCGTCATACCGTCTCATGCTTTTCTCAAATAGTTGATATCTCTCGAAGAATTCCTCTTTCGAATTGGACATGGCATAGGGTGATAAGAATTCCAATAGGCATGGCGTTCCATACTGTTTGAAGCTTTGGTGAAGGTTTTTGATGACGTTGTCTAATACATCCTTATCCTTCCAAACATCATCACTTGATTTTTCGTATGTTATTGAAAGCACATAATCTTGACCAGGGTCCTCTTTCAACAGGCCATTTTTCGTTTCAATATATCTGATGGTTGAATTTATATCTATAGGATAGCTTAATCCTTGAACAAGCACCGGTCGCAATATTCTCTTCTTCTTGGCATATTTTACTCTCTCATTCTCGATAGATAGTTTCACATATTCCGGCCAATAATCCTGATCATGTACTGCTTCAAACAGCCAATAATACATGATCAGCATTTCCAGCTCGCCTTTATGGCCGGCTATGAATTCACGATGTATGTTTCTGTTATATATGTCATTGATATTGAAAGGATTGTCCTGATACCTATAATCATATTTGTTGATCCGGTAAAAGGTTTCTGATTCCCTATCATATTCGGTATCTATGTATCTCTTATGGTATTCATAAGAAATCGTACTCGCGTAGTCTAACAGATTCACTTTGTGTTTTCTATAGACCTCAACGACCCAATCTGAAACCGCATTGTCGATTTCTTTCATGTCGGACAGTCTGGGAGGTGCTGTTTGAGACTGTCGATATTCTTTTGACATTGTAGTCAGATTATTTATTAGTTCTTCAGTACCGACAATCCCTAACTTCTTTTTACAGACATACTCCGCAACCTTTCTGTCATCCTCCGGCAAATAAAACAGGTCCATATCTTCAATGTCCTTATAGGCATTTTCTAAAAGCTTGTCTAGGCGTTTCTTTGTTGACCAGAAATAATCAATGATATATTCATGGGTGCTTGGAAAGCTCTCGATGATTCCTTCTTTAAACCTGTCAATCACCTGCTGCGTTTTAACTTGCTCGTAGCTGTAATCTTCCAGGTTCAAATACGTGTTGAACTATTCCATGACATACTTAATAACCGCTCCCATGTTTTCCGAATGCTTCTTAAAATCAAACTCATCTAACTTATCCTTTTTCTTTCTTGAAGCAATATACTCTTCAATGGTCAACACAATAATTGCCCCCTTCTATTTATCTTGGGTAATCATCTATTTAGGTAAAGAATTCAGCGCCATGGTGAGAGTCAATTTTTTCATTGATATTCGCTAGCGAGCAATCTATTTCTATACAATTAATTCTATTTATAAAATACCTTGAATCATTATGCTATAAAATTGCAGTATTCCTTTATAACACACTTATGACATTTTGGGTCTGCAGTACACACCTCTCCATAACCATCAGCACAATAACTCCAAAGTACTATGTCTATATAGGATTTTAAATATCCAGTACTATTTGAGATTCTATCAAATATCTTTATGGCTTCCAATTCCTGTGCTATTGGGTTAGCTGTATAACCTAATCTATTTCCACCAAGTATCCTACGCATATGAAGATCAGGTTTTGCACCATCTATCCCAATATTTCTAAGAAATTCCCAAGCTAAAGCATAACCCACATACTTAAGCTTATACTTTCCACTGGATATCATTTCTGCAATTTGGTAAGCTGGACGACTTGCATAAAACAAATCAAGACTACCATAATCAGACGCTATTTTTTCAAGCATCAAAATATTATCCTTTAAATTCAGCATCTGCTTTTTAGTAGCAATATTACCGCACTTGAGATTGAATATTCCATCATAAAAATATTCAGGTGGTCGTTTTAGGATTTCATGCTTTTGGTAGTTAAAAAACAGTTTGTCTATTTGAGAAAGTTTAGGAGCAATATTCATCCATTTTGTCTGATTACTTAAAAGTGCGTAAATCATAGCTTTGATATTGTCATTAAATGTAAATGTTTTACCGTCTTTTCTAGCCTTGATATTTCTTATAAGATCGTGATTCTCAAAATCAATATTATGCTCAATCAAATATTGTACAACACTATCAATAATCAGTTGATCTTCTATTTCATTCATATTTACCCCCTATCCCAATAAATCTAAATAAACATAGACTTCCGTTCATTTCTCTAGGCTTGATTATATCATTAGAAGGATTTGATTGCATTCGATAAGTAACATTATCAGTTCCAAATCTCCATCAAATCATTTTGATAAAGAACAAATAATTAAGCAAGTTAGCATTGCTAATAGTGTCTAACTTTTCATTTATTACGAGGATTACGGTAAACTGGTCCTTCATAAGGATGATTTTCACCTAAATACCTATATTTCCCTCTTGATACCCACTCAAAAATTTTGAATTTATCTAAATCTGAATTGTCCAATATACCCTCGTTTGTAAGGTTGTAGCAATAGTCACTTGGAATAATACTACCTTCATTTACTCCATGTTTTGTTTTTACCATTTTTACAATTTCACTTCTTGAATAAATAGTACCATGTTCACAATTGGCAAAAGTATCTTTTACTTTTTCGATAATATTCATAATTCTATTTCCTCCAATTTTATTATAATCATTCATATTTCTCATCTGTCTCTTAATATTTTTTTCGTCTCGTATAAAAATTTCCAATATTCATGTTTGAAATTAGCGCTTTAACTGTAGAATTAAAACTAAGTGATTGAAATGTCTTTACTCATTACTCCCCTCTGTACTTATCCTCTTCCTTCACAATTATGAGATGGGATAAATGATGGTCTTCAGCCCACTTGATGGTTTCTTGCCATCTGGCTGCTTTCTGAAGATAACCTGAGTCCGACCAAGCACCTAAAACTAAAGGTGTGGGAGGCCCTCCAGCCTGTCTAATTGCTTGAACACCTTTCGGGAGTTTTTTACCCGTACTTTCCTCATATCCTTCAATCAAGTCATTAAATATGTTGTTCCAGGCATTTGGCATAGGACAAAAATAATCATCTTTCACAATAGACTCGTATAATCCAATTATCTTTTTAATAGGTGATTGGATTATATTTTCCTTTCTTTGTTTTTTTTATATCGTAAGGCTCATTTGCTTTGGTATGATAAGTTAAACACTTTTGAGAAATAAGTCGACTCATCTTCTAAAGAGGCCAAATATTCCTGTAACAATAGTTTTTATTAAAGATATGATTTCTCTGAACATTAAAAAGAATATCACCAGAAACGCGAGAATAATTATTAAATCAATCATAAGTTCAACTCCTTTTAGAAGTAGCCGTTGAAATTTTATTCTTTTACCAATTTAAAATCCAAGCATAGTCTATACTATAAACAATTTGCAAAAATCGACTCAACTATTAATATACTCCAATAGAGATTCACAGATTTTAACGGGCTCACACCCCTTCAAGGTTTGATAAATTCCCCCATCAGAGGACTGCCAAATTACAATGTCATCGATATTTGCAACCTCTATTACATACATGGACCTTGTAGCAATTGCATTATTATTTCGTTCTTTGAGTGTGATATCCTTTACATTTAAACGGGGACTCAAACAGATGCCAGTGAGCTCATGTCCATCAAATGATATCACTCCGTACTCTGATAATATATCTCGATAATCCGGAGCAAACATAATTCCAAGTCCGTCTTCAACCTCCTTGATATCCTCATCAGAAACACCTTGAAGCGAATATAAATCTGTTCTTGATTTTAGCATATTAATAATATCAGACATATCATATTCCTCCCTGAACAATTAGTTCTAAATAATCCTTCCAAAACGCCTGACGTATCTTATCAAAACTTGCATGATCAATTTCTGATGCTTTACTTAAATCATGCCAAATTTTATGATTGTTTCCCAACCGATGTTCAGCCTGAGTCAAAACAGCTAATGTCGAATCTGTTTTTTGTCCTATATGATGTAATTCATATGGAATTCCATTAGCGTCAAGAGCCGCTAATCCTTTTTTCATACGCTCCAAATTAGTTCGTCCAAATTCATCTACATAATTCAGATTAATTCCATCTCTTACAAGAGCGCTCTTCCCACTTATGAGTTTCGTTTTCAATCCAGCTTGTTTTAAAATCTTATATTGTTCAATATTCTTTAGACCTTTAATTACATCTAGTGGGTATCCTGTCTCTTTCTGGATTAAAGCAGCTTCGTTCATTGATAGCCCATTTAGGGTAGCTCCTTTTAAAGCAATCGTTTCGGTAGCTCCACCAAGTAACGCTCCTGATATTGCTCCCCACTTAAACCCGTCTGCTCCGGCAGCTGCACCTGCTTTTACTGCCTGGTCGAAGTCACGGGTTTTCATTCCTGTAACAACACCTGCTGCCACGCCACTTAAAGCTCCAGATGATAATGCAATTATTGTTCCTGTTTTTGCCGATGCCACAAAAACCATGCTTACCGCCGGAGCACCTACACCGCCCGCTACTACTGATACAGTAACACATATTAAGATTACACCTGAACCAATAGCAACATCCTTTATAATACGTTCATATGTATCATCGTATTCTTCAATATCATACACAATTGTTGTTCCATCATTGCCTAAGCCAAATGCATACTGTGTACCTTCAAACTGTTCGTTAAGCTCATCTAATGTATAGCCAAAGAATATATTAGATTGTGAATTAAATGCTACTTCTTCAAGATACTCCTTGGATATATAAACAGCTTCTACATTTTCCACATAATATTCATCACTATTGAAAGTTTTTACTAATTCACTGTATACATTATCTTGTACGTATCTGAGCAAATCGACATCATCCATACCTGAAAATTCTGGCACCACTGGGCTATAATCTTCTATCTCTGTATTATTACTTTCTACAAACAATTCCGCTGTTGTCTCATTTTGAACTTTGTCAGTAGTTTCTAATTCTAAGCTTTGGCTTTCAGTTATTTTTTCAGTCGTTCCAACTTCTTCTTTATTACAGCCTGTCACGATCAAAAGACAAGCAAGAAAAATCGCAGTTATTCTTTTCAAAGTCACTGCCCTCACCTCCAAGTTACGCAGATTTTCTTTTTCTAAATACAAGTACCAATGCTATAATTATTACTACAACAATGCTTGTAGGCACTATTGGAAAGTTTCTAATCGTCCACTCATCACCTATTATTGTACTGTCCTCAGTGTTTTCTGTCTCGTTGGTGTCATCTGTCTCATTGGTGATTTCTTCAACATTGTTGGCTGCTTCTTCATTTTCCAAAACAGTCTCTTTCACCGGCTCTTCCTGAATAATCTTGTCTTCTGTCGTCGCCGACGTTTCCTCGATTGGTTCTATTATTAAACCTTCTTCAGAAATTGTTGCACCTCGAACAATTTTATCGTTTAACTCAACTAGAGTGAATCCCGATCTCGATATAGCTCTTACGTACTTGTTACTTCCTACGAAGATTGTCTTTGTCGTAGAATCTCCACCTGTATATAGATTCTTCACAGTAAATGTATAGATTCCTTCCTCAGTATATGATTCACCGTCTTTAGCTGGTCTATTAAAACGAATATCTTCAACTATAGATCCATCCTCGCTTATTTTAACTACAGACTTTTTCACATCAATGGTAAGATATCTCGATTTTGCCATATCTAGTCTAAATCCATTTTCAGTAATAGCTCTTTCAGACAACTCCACACCCGTTTCTGTGTCAAATGGATATACCATACAATTTCCATTCCGGATTGAAAAAGAAAATCTAATCTTGTAATTAAAATATGTTGGTAATAGCGAAAGTGAGCCTATTTTTCTTGAATTATCCATTATTTCATAGTCCAAAGCCACTTCGTAATCACCTTCTTCGAAAAGTTGAACTCTGGTATCAGCTCCAGTTCTTGCATTTGCTGCAAGATAATTCGTGTAAATTACTGGTTTGTGAACGACTCCCTGATAATCTGTATAGCTGATAATCAATGCACCACGACCGAAATCGGTCTGCACGATCTCAAATTCTTTATCGTGTCCGTTTGTGTCTTCCGATATAACCAAATCATCATCGCCATTAAGTTGATCCAATTCTTGTACAAGGCTAAACCAAAGTGTAACTCGATCTCCTACATTTTTTAAAAATATTGATGAACCATCCTTTTGAATAACCTCTCTAGTATAACCATTCACGAAGAATGTTCCAATATCCCATCCATAATGGGGGTCATCAAGATTAACCATAGTACTACCGGAATAACCTGTATCTTTTCCAGTGTTCACTTTCTTTCCTAGTTTCTTCTTTGGTGTATCACTAGAAGATGTAGTTTGCGAAACATCCTCATCAATAACATAGAAGTTATATACCTCAGCTACTTTTTTTTCTTCTTTAACATCTACTGTAATGAATCCTATTTTTTTTTCGCCAACCTTTCGTTCTAGGGAATACACGACTATAAGTCTATAATAGCAACCATTCTGTTGTTGAATGTCCTTTGTTATATATAGGAGATCTTCAAATTTATTTTCTTCCGAGAAAAAATCGGTGATAATTACATCGTCCAACCATTTTTTACCATCCAATGAACTCTGAAGAACCAATGCTCCTAACATAATGTTATTCTTTAAAGTTAAATTATCAATTTTTTTTGATTTATCATCAGTTAAATGCCATTTCGTCTCACCAACTTCATGTATTGATGATTCTAAAGTGTATATCAAGCTTATGTTTCCATCTTTCACTGTAAATACGGGCAAACCCTCCTTCTTAGTGTCCTCTGCAAAATTGCCAGTGAGCGAAAATTTTCCCAACGTATTTTGTCCAGATACTGCTTTTGTGCTTGAATCTATAGTGGAAAACTCATAATTATTTTTAACATCAAATTCATAATATGTCCCAATGACTTCTGATGATGTATCAATTGCCATTATCTCGACCGTTCCAAAAGAAACAACGGTACTAACTAAAATAGTAAATATTATTGTTCCCCATATGAAATGCGGTACTGTTTTTGTTCTAAGATCTATGTTCTTCATATCTCATTTCCTCCTCGAATCATTCCATAAAATATGAATGAACCTTTTCTTTAGAATCCAGTATCTCATCACTAATTACAATAGCAACTAGAAACACTTCTATTTGGGTTGAATCACCTGTAAAGACTAATAGCAGAATTATCTCATTTCTATCAGCTAAGCAACAAAATCTCTGAATCCATAGTCAATCCGATTACAACAAAAAACCCATCTTAAAATAAGAAGGGCTTAGAAATGTTGCTGCCTTATCGCCGATTTTGTATATCCCCTAATTTATTCAACCCCTTGAACTTAAGTTTATTATAATCAATTATGATGGCCTATACAAGTTAAAATTCATTCTACCAATTCATCTTTTTTGCTATAGCTATAGCTGATCATAACAATTCGTCTTCTTCGACCACTCTCATTTAATATCCATTTCTTATCCTGTTCCTCTTGCCTAATTTTTTATATTTTCTAATGCTGTTAAATAAAAAAACCGTAGATTCAGCATCAAAGCATCCTCTACGGTCTTAACGTTTTTCTGTATTGATTGTTGTTCTGAAAGAAACTTTTCTTCTTTTTCTCCATCTTCGCTCTTATTAATAGGCTCTATGATGTTTTCATTATACTTATCAAGCTAACGTGTCTACCGTTCATCTTCTATTCTCCACGGAAGTTCTCTGCCGTCTTTGAAGTTAAAGACAAGTTCCTTATCACTCTTGACTGTTACATAGTTTAGAGTGGCTGACCAGAGTTTCTCATCAGAGGCTGTGATGAGGTTGTCTTGTTTTCTTAGGGTTTTCAGAAAGGCTTTCATCAGGTTTCGCTTGGCTTTCTTCTTGTCGATATCGCTTAGCACTAGCAACTACTAGTTAAGTATCAGATTTTCCGCCTAACCAATTAATCTTATTGAAGATACGTCAAAAAAAGGGACAATTTATTAAAATTATCCCTTTTTGTTTCTATTCATTAACTGCCCCTACCCAAAATATAACAATCGGTCTTTTTACTTTATTGACATTAAACAATACTATTTGTCAAATAACCGCTACAGCTCTAACCCATGACGCACCCGCGCTCTTAATCTTAATTGGAAAACATATGACTTTGAATCCATATGATGGTAGCAGATGCAAATTGGCGAGTTTCTCCATTTGAAAATACTCTTTAACCTTTCCAGCGTAATGCCCTTCCCATATTATACTTTTATCCTTTGTTTCGCGAAACTCCTCCGCAACTATCGGGAAAGGGCGATCCCATGTAAATGAATCTGTTCCAACAACTTTCACCCCTTGATCCAATAGCCATAAAGTGGCTTCTTTCCCCATTCCCGCACCTTTTTGTCTGTATTCTGTTGTCCCAAAGAAAGGACCCGCTCCGCTTTCTACTAATACAATGTCATTAGGCTTTAAAGAATAATTCATTTCTTTTAATTGTTTTACAAAATCCATGGGTTCTATGATTTTTTTTGGATCTTTCATCGAAAAATCAAACTTAACGCCGTCGCAAAAACACCATTCGAGTGGAATTTCATCTATTGTACGCGCTACTTCACCATTGTTCATGGTCCGAGCATAATGCCATGGAGCATCCATATGTGGGCCCGTATGTGTAGACATTGTTATTCTTTCGATTGCCCATCCCTTACTATCTGGAATATCTTCATGTGAAGCACCAGGAAGTTGTTTCATCATCATTTCAACAGTTTCCTCGTGTTTAATATACTCAATTTTAGGTGCTTGGTGAGGGGCATCAGATGGATTATCGACTTCAATAATTGTGCTTATATCTATAAGTTCCATTCCATTCTCCTTCAAATTTATTATTGAATATATATGCTATATTTAAAACATACACTTCTCAATTATAAAAAAATTGTATCGATAATGTCATCTGTTGTCAAGTATAATCATAGATATATTATGACTTAAGAAAATTCAATCGATCATTTATCTCAACTATATAGCCAATTTTCTGATGCATTTTATAATAATATATCTCTGTAATCATTTATATTAGAAGATTTTGGATTTAAATGATCTATTACACGTATGCTTTTTTTCATAAATTGAAAGATATATTATTCAAAAATAATTGATAGATTATTGACAGATAAAAATCTATGCTATATGATATATT
>JAHRFV010000071.1 GCA_019084435.1 Dethiosulfatibacter sp. | reverse complement strand
CCAAATCCTGCAGCTACAGCTGCTCCCTCAAATACCGGCATACTCAATATAGCAGCAATTATCATACCCCCGATAATGCCACCAATTGCCGCAGAAACCGGAACGAGTATTATTTTGAAACCAAGCTGTTTAAGATGCTGAAAGGTTTTTTTATTGTTTCCTATGTCTATGCCTACAAAAAATAGCAACAAACAGAGGCCTATATCCAGAAGTGTACCTGTCGTCGGATAAAACGAGGGCTCAAGGAGAAAAAATCCGGTCAAAACACCTGCTATCAAAACTGCAATAATTTTGACTGTCATGATATCTTCCTCTCCTGTCCCTTGAAAAGCAGTTGACTGACAACATATACCGCAGCAACACTAGTGGCTAAGGTGCCCACTGTAAACACTGCAGCCTTAAAACCAATATCACCTATAGCTTTCAAAACTTCTTTATTCATTCCCAGTCGGATGCCCATTATAAAAATAAGCATATACAAAAAAAACATCTGAAGACTTCCTACTCTTTTCAGCATCTTGATGTGGATTAAACCTCTATAGCTTAATAATGCACCTGCAACCAATAAAATCAAATATAATATGACGCTATTAAACATAACAAATCCTTCCTATTTTATCAGATTTCCGACTAGCACAATAAGACCGATATGAACAGGATAAAACAAGTATGATATATACTTATTGATTCTGAGGGCTGGAAAATCGGTGTAAATCAGAGGCAATGCCATGACACTCAAAACCTGAGTATACATCCTGATATTGAATGCTCCATACTGTAGTACATCTAAGGAATTATATACCAACGTCAAAATCAACAGATATACATACATCTTTGTCTTTTCTTCTGAGAACACGTGAAAAATCAAGACAATAATCAATCCATACGCACCATAATCCATTCTTAAAAAATCTGCTATAAATATCAAGGCAAACCACAAATAATTTTTCTTGTCAAATAGCTTGAGCATAATAAGTGCCAATGTAAATGTAAACATAACATTCAAGTAAAAGGTCTTATGAACAAAAAAGTAGAAAGGAATCTGTGTAATCAACGCAAATATTCCCATCCTTAATATGTAGCGGTTCAGATCTGATGTGTTTTTATATCCCATGGCAATATAATAAGCAAAAATAGGATATGCAAGTCTACCGATCATCCTCATTATGATGTAACTAGTAGAACTGTAAGGCAACAAATAAAAAGCTATATGATCTATGGCCATGGTTACCATTGCTATAATCTTTAAATAATCACTTCTTCTGGTCAGGACGCTATTTACTGTATTCATTCTCACTTCTCCATTTATTTTCATTTTTACAACATTTTTCGAAATTTCTCAACTTATTATAGTTTATCATGGAAATAATTGCAAAGAAAACAAATGGCAACGTTTCCAGTGATTTTTCACTTGCAGTCTGTGTTTATATTTGTTAATATTGTTTTTAATAATTTGTTAATCGGAAGAGAGGTGTATTATGTATAAAATCACAACCTTCAACAAGATTTCGGATAAAGGTCTGAGATTGTTCAATCCAGATAGATTTATGCTGACTCCTGAAGACCTAGCTGATGCTGACGGTGTATTACTAAGAAGTTATGACATGAAAAAAACGGAGTTTCCTGAGTCGCTTGTCGCTATCGCAAGGGCAGGTGCAGGTGTCAACAATGTGCCCGTAGATCGTTGCTCGGAAAAAGGTATTGTCGTGTTCAATGCCCCAGGTGCCAATGCAAATGGCGTAAAGGAGTTAACACTCTTAGCACTGTTGCTGAGCTCGAGGAAAGTATACGATGGAATCAAATGGGTTAATGCTATTGAGAGCGATGTTGAAAAACTGGTAGAGAAAGGCAAAAGCCAATTCGAGGGTCCTGAGATCGAGGGTAAAACGCTTGGTGTTGTTGGCCTGGGTGCTATAGGTGTATTGGTTGCAAACATGGGTATCAAGCTTGGTATGAAGGTAATAGGCTATGACCCCTACATTTCAGTCCAGAAAGCCATTGGTTTGTCCTGGGATGTGACTTATTCCACCTCAATAAATGCATTGCTGTCAGAAGCCGATTATGTGACTTTACATATACCTTTAATGGATGAAACAAAAGGATTCATGGATACAGATAAAATTTCAAAAATGAGAAAAGGTGCAAAATTGATTAACATGTCTAGAGGCGGATTGGTCGACGACGATGCCATCATAAAAGCAATCTCTATTGGGCGAGTAAGTTGTTATGTGACAGATTTTCCAACTGACAATATAGTCAATCAGGAGGGTGTCATCTGTATTCCTCATCTCGGAGCATCAACCCCGGAATCAGAAGAAAACTGCGCTAGAATGGTTGCAGAGCAGTTAATCGACTTCCTCGAAAATGGAAATATAACGAATTCTGTGAATTTTCCAGATTGTTATATGGAACGTGTAGAAAACACCAACAGAATAGTTATTCTGAACAAAAATGTGCCAAACATGATCGGCTCTTTATCAGCCGTGTTTGGGAAATACAATATCAATATTATCTCAATGGTAAATAAAAGCAAAGGCGACTATGCCTGCAATATAATCGATATAGAACCTGATAAAGGAAACGGTAAAAAAATAGAAGAGCTTAAAAAAATCGACGGTATCATAAACGTCAGACAGGTTTATTGATCGATATTTGGATAGTGAAAAACAGACAGTACCGGAAATCTAACCGGACTGTCTGTTTTTTTCAGGACATAGGATCTCATTAAATAACATAACCATAAATCATAATATAATGCATCAAGCTGCCAGCCAATATGAAGAGGTGAAAAATTTCATGGAACCCAAACTTCCAGATATTCATCCGTTTTGGTTTTAGGGCATAAATGACTGCACCAGTGGTATAAAGCAACCCTCCAATAATCAACAAAAGCAAGCCTGTAATATCTAGCGTTTTAGAGAGGGGATAGACAGCAACAACAGCAACCCATCCCAGTATCAAGTAAAAGCTTGTGTAAAGCCATCTCGGCAGATTGATCCATATAAACTTGATGACAATACCAACAATAGCCATCGCCCATACAATCCCAAGCAATGTATATCCAAATCTACCGGCTAATGTGACCATGCAGATAGGCGTATAGGTGGCAGCAATAAAAACATAGATCATGCTATGGTCTATCTTCTTCAAGTTTGTCAAAGTCTTTTCTGATCCGTCTGCCCAATGATAAACAGTTGATGCGGTATACAAACCGATTAACCCTACTCCATATATGATGGTGGAAAGTATGTATCTCAACTCACCTGAGTGAATGGCATTGATTAACAAAAAAACAAAACCCGTTCCAAAAATAATGGCGCCAGCCAAATGCGTCAATGCATTGATGGGTTCTCGGGGTTTAATTGATTTAGCTCTCATAATTGACCTCTTTACATAGTTTTAATAGCTACATGTTATCATTTTGTTAATGATATCACCTAGATGTATATAAGTCAATACTTAGTGTTATATGTTTACATATAGACTGTCCTGATATATAATTATACCATCAACAGGGTTCTTGGGTCCAGTGACGTTTCAAACGTCATCTGATACTTAGAAACCGTTATTCATCGGACAAAATACAATCTGAGAGGCAAAAAATGACAAGATTCAACCCTATACTAAATTATAAATTTGTTAAGGAAGAAGCTATCCCTGATATTGAGTTGTATATGGATCAAGTGACTAATTATCTTGAAATCCAGCTCAGCGATTTAAAAGTAGACCGGGATGAAAAAGCATTAACCAAAACCATGATCAATAATTACGTTAAAAACGAACTGATCGATAAGCCGGTCAAAAAAAAATATAAAAAAACTCACATCATGCAATTGATGATGCTCTACCAATTAAAAAACATACTATCCATCAATCAAATAAAAGAACTGATGCAATTACTGAAAACTGAACTGTCTTCAATAGAAAGTATTTACAAAATATACTCATCTCTATATAAAGAAATATGCCAAGAAATTACTGCACCGTTGACTGAGAAACCAACTTCAGATACTATTACAGCTCCCCTGTCAAGATACGATGGTTCACAAGGTACCCTGAAACTCATCCTGGAGTCAGATATCAAGAAGAGGTTAGCTTTATTGAAAATAAAGGATTAGACATTATTGATAATCCTTATTGCATATATGACATGCCATGCATATAATATAAACATGAACACACACATTGACCGCTTACCAAACGGAGGAATATATGAAAAGACTATTGTTAACAATCATGGTTATTGCTTTGATGATATCGACAGCTTGTTCCGGCAACCAACCTTCAACCACTACAAATCCTAGTTCAGACCCAAGTCAGACTACAGGAGAACCAACTACAACTACTCCCGGTAGTGAAACAACCGGAGGCAATGGAACTGAAGATTTGAACGATGTACTGGACAGGGCATATAAGCAAGGAGAAATCCTTTATCAACTTGGATTATTCGATGGTGTTTCACCTACCAGTTACGAGCCAAATCTTGAAGGTGCTATGAATCGTGAAGAAGCTATGAAGATGATTGTGTCCGCTTTAGGTTGGGAGCCTTCATTGCCTGAGGAGAATCCTTTCACTGATGTCAGCGAATGGGCTAAGCCATTTGTTGGGAGAGCTTATCTTAACGGAATAGCTATAGGAACTGTACCACAAGATAATATTTTTGGTGCCAAAGACCCCGTGGTTCTTCAGCACTTGTTGACATTCTATTTAAGAGCACTTGGTTACGAAACCACTTACGCCTATGAAAATGCAATCCGTTTAGGAAATTTAAAGGGTCTCACTGATAATGTGAAATTCTCTGAGAATTATCTATCTCGATATCATTTGGTTCTGATTACCTACAATGCTTTAAGCACTACAAAATTAAACAGTGCCAGAACACTGGTCGAAGAACTTGTTTCAGAAGGAAAGGTCGATCAGGCATTGGTTGAGCAGCTCGGATTAGCAAAGGCCTACAAGTATCAGTTCCAGCGGGAAAACGGACCCATTGAGCTAACAGCAAATACATTCGACACAGAAATATTAAATGAGGAAAAAGCACTGGTGCTTTTCTATCAAAAGGGTAGCGACTTGAATGACAATATGCTTCAACCATTTAGAAACGCAGCCATTGCATTGGCTGATATCGCAAAAGTCGGACAAATAGAGAAGGATGCCGCCGGCGATTTGCTAACCGAATACAATATAACATCATTCCCAAGCCTTAAATTGTTCAAATCAGGAGAAGCAACCACCTTGCCAGCCGTACCTGAAACCGATACGCTCGTCCAGTGGGTGGAAAACAACTAAGTTTATCACGGGGATCACGATGGTCCCTGTCTTATTTTTTGACTTAAGTGGTAAAAAATCGCCATCAACAGGGTTCTTGGGTTCATCGAGTTATCTGGTGTATAGACAATTATGAGAGGAATGACGATATGAGAAAACTTATAGTATTTGTACCTGTATTAATCTTAGCTATTTTGATAACAATCACAACAGCAAACAATGTCAATAATGAAGTCCGCCTGAATTCCAACTTTTTCTTTAAGTCACCATACGAAGACAAGCTGGATCTTAGCATAGAGACTGAAGGAGAGATTCTTGCCCTGTCACCTTCAGGAGATTTTTATTACAGTAATCCATTGGGTTTGTATTCTGTTATGTCTAAATCCGAATCAATAATTAAGAGCCTCAAGATAGATGAAACCGCAAATACTGTTCTTCAATTCGAAATCGAACCAAATCACATGGCTATACGGTTACAGGATAACGACGCCGTTGTCTATGAATCCATATCCGAGTTGTTGGCTTCCATTGATAAAAATGGAATCTATCCGGTTTTAATTGATACCGACTGGGACAAGCTTGATGACAGAGAATATTACGGATCCCTTCAATACAGGGTTAATTTAGATGTCACGCTTCATCCTGAGATTCAAATAAAAACCGCTGCCAATTTCCCCGGTAATATCCTTGTGCTGTCTGTATCAAATATAAAAGATAGCTATCAGACTGACCTCTCAACAAATCTGTCTCATGGTTTGGTTTCAAATGTTCCAATGGGTGATTCAATCGTTTACTTCGTACCCATCGACATCTGGACTGAGGCAGGAGATTATGCTATAAATGTTGAAATTAAAAACGATGCGAAAGAGATTATTGCAAATCTCTCCCACACCGTTAAAATAAACGATAAAGACTTCGTTACACAATATTTGTATGTTAGCGATGAAGTATACGAATCAACAAACAACGACGCAGCCTATAAAGAGTTCCGTGAAAGGGCACAGTCCGCAAGATCCACCTCCACATTGAAAAAGCTGTGGGAAGGTGAGTTCATCTTGCCCGTAAAGGATTCATGCGTACTGACAACAGACTACGGTGAAATAAGGTATGTCAACGACCAAATCACCTCCAGCCGACATTCAGGATTGGATCTTGCCGCACCGACCGGCACAGAAATCTATGCCTGCAACAGCGGTAATATTGTCTTGTCTGAGTATCTGATATTGACCGGCAACACAATCATAATCGATCATGGAATGGGTGTATTCACCAGCTATTATCATTTGAACACGCTATCCTCACAAGAGGGCGATTTCGTCAACAAGGGTGATTTCGTGGGAACCATGGGATCCACCGGTTTTTCCACTGGCCCTCATCTTCATTGGTCTATCAGCATTTACAATACATATGTCAACACCTGGCAGGTTTTGGAGTACGACTTATTGCCCTAATGCTCTTTCGAGCAATGATTTGACAACTCCTGGATTGCCTTTTCCTTTTGAGGCCTTCATGCACTGTCCCATCAGAAAACCAAATGACTGGTTCTTACCGGCCTTATAGTCCTCAACAGCTTGAGGATTATCCCGTAATACCGAATCGACTATTCCCTCCAGCTCATCCGTTGAGCTTATCTGCTTCAAGCCTTTTTCTTGTATGACTTGATCTACTGACTTGTCCGATACGACAAGCTCCTCAAAGACATCTTTGGCAGCAGTCCTGCTGATGGTTCCTTTCTTGACTTCGATTATCAAATCTGACAACTGTCCGGCTGTCATGGGAATATCTGTTTCTGTTTTCAGTACTCTTAGCAGTTCAGTGATGATCCAGTTTGCCGCCTCTTTCGGTTCACCGGAAAGATGGACAACTGCTTCATAAAAGTCAGCTACGGATTTTTCTTCAATCAGTATTCCGATGTCATTGAGTGAAAGACCGTACTTCACCATCATTCTTTCTTTTTTAGCAGTTGGCAGTTCGGGGAGTGATTTTTCTATATCAGCTACCTTTTCTTTTTGAATTATAACAGGTGGAAGATCCGGTTCTGGAAAATAGCGATAATCCTGTGCATCTTCCTTGGTCCTCATTGTGATAGTCCTTCCTTTTGCAGCATCCCATCTTCTCGTCTCTTGAATGACTTTATGCCCCTCTCCATAGCTGTAGAACTGTATCTGTCTAGCTTCTTCTTTTCTTATGGCTTTATGGACTTCCTTCATGGAGTTCATGTTCTTAATCTCAACCTTTGTGTTGAGTATCTCGGAACCAAATTCCCTGACAGAGATATTGACATCACATCTCATCGATCCCTGCTCCATACGACAATCAGATATTCCCGAATAAACCAGAACGGCTCTTAATGTCTTCAAGAATTCAACAGCCTCTTCCGCTGACCTGATATCAGGGTCAGTGACGATTTCTATAAGGGGAACTCCCCCTCGGTTGTAATCAATCAGTGTGTTTTCTTCTTCCTCCAGATGTATTAGTTTCCCTGCGTCTTCCTCAATATGAATTCTAGTCAGTCCAACTCTAGTTTTTTTGCCTTCGACTTCTACATCCACATGTCCACCGACGCATATTGGCAGGTCGAACTGTGATATCTGATAGGCTTTAGGCAAATCAGGGTAAAAATAGTTCTTCCTATCCATCTTGTTGATCAGATTGATATCGCAGTTCAGAGCAATACCCGCTTTGACAGCGAGATTCACAACCTCTTCGTTCAACACAGGCATAACACCCGGTAGTCCGATGCAGACAGGGCAGGTGTTCTTATTGGGCTCAGCCCCAAACGTTGTGGGACAAGTGCAAAATATCTTTGATTCTGTGGCAAGTTCCACATGGATTTCAAGTCCGATAACTGTTTCATAAGCTGACATTATTGCACCCCCTCAAGATCCGGCATCATATCCAGTTTCAATTCCTTTTCC
This sequence comes from Dethiosulfatibacter sp., assembly GCA_019084435.1. The sequence continues at coordinate 3,003 of JAHRFV010000071.1, read as the reverse complement.
AAAACATAAGCAAATCTGAACAGCTTATCTTCGGACATATGGTCACCCATAAACTGCACCCCTATCGGCAATCCTGTCCTGCTAAATCCAGACGGCATCGAGATGGCAGGTATGCCAGCTATGTTGACATTAACTGTTAAAGTATCAGCCAGATACATTTGGAGTGGATCCGATGTTTTTTCTCCCAGCTTAAAGGGCAGCATAGGCACCGTTGGTGAAATGATCGTGTCATATTTTTCAAATGCGCTTTTGTATAAAGCCTTGACCTTTTGCCTGAACATCATGGCTTTCTTGTAGTAGGCATCATAGTAGCCTGATGATAGAACGTAAGTCCCAAGCATGATACGTCTCTTGACTTCATCACCAAAGCCCTCAGTTCTTGATTTTAAGACTAGCTCTTCGTAATTCTTAAATGACTCTGTTCTGTAACCATATCTCACGCCGTCATATCTACCAAGGTTTGAGCTTGCTTCCGCAGATGAGATGATATAGTAGGCCGACAAACCAGTTTCTGTGATTGGAAGACTGAACTCCTCTACATGAGCGCCTGCTTTCTCCAGTATTAACGCTGAGGCAAGCACACTTTCTCTAACTTCTCTGTCCACACCTTCGCCGAAAAACTCTTTGGGAATACCGACTCTCATACCCTTTATTCCCTGTTTCATCAACCCGTCATAATCTGTCTTATAACCTACTTGCAATGAGGTTGAATCCTTAGGATCAAAGCCTTGTATGGCTTCCAATGCATAAGCGGCATCCTCTACACTTCGGCTTAAGGGTCCTATCTGATCCAGAGATGAACCAAATGCCACCAACCCATACCTTGAAACAGCACCATAAGTGGGTTTGACACCTACCAGACCGCAAAAGGATGCGGGCATTCTGATAGAGCCACCTGTATCAGATCCAAAGGTAACAGCCGAAAATCCTGCTGATGCAGCGGCAGCTGAGCCACCTGAAGATCCCCCAGGAACCCTTTCAGTGTCCCATGGGTTTCTTGTAGCAAAAAAGGCTGAATTCTCATTCGATGACCCCATAGCAAACTCATCCATATTCAATTTCCCCATTATGACTGCACCCTGGTCTTTTAATTTTTTCGCAATACTGCTGTCATATGGGGGTATGAAGTCACTGAGCATCTTTGATCCACAGGTTGTCCTGATGCCCTTGGTGCACATATTATCCTTCAAGCCTACAGGAATCCCTTCCATTGGTCCAAGTTTATCGCCCTGTGCTATTTTTCGGTCTACAGATTGTGCCATAGAGATAGCTTCATCCCCACAAACTGTTATGAAAGCCTTTATTTTATGATCGTATTTTTCAATCCTGTCCAGATAAGAGCCGACTAGCTCCTCATCCGAGAACGCTTTAGTTTCAAGGCCTCTCTTTATATCTTTTATGCTTAAACCCGCAACATCCATGCTAACACCTCCTAATCCACAACTTTTGGTATTTTGATTGCTGTATCCTGCATCGATTTGGTGTTATCATACAGCACAGCAGCATCTTCAAATGGTACCGCCTTGTCAGGTCTAAGCCTTAGTGGTTCATCCGCAAAGGAGTACATTTCAATTCCGCTTAGATCTTCCTTGCTTATATTGTCAAAGTGATTGAGTATTTTTGAAAACTCATCCGCCATTTTTTCGATTGACGCATCATCAAACATAAGATTAGATAATCCGGCAATATAGGCAACTTCTTTTTTAGTAACAATCATTTTAAACCTCCATCATCACATTCTTCTATTATTACGGCTTTACCCTGTTGATATCTCTTGGAAGCAGAGTGGCTTTTCTGATGTTATCCAAACCAAGAAACATCATGGTAATCCTTTCCAGACCGATTGCCAATCCACCATGTGGTGGAACCCCATATTTAAATGATTCAAGGTAGAAATCGAAATCCTCAGGCTTCCCGCCAGCTTTCAGGATACTTCTAACCAACATATCATAGTCATGGATTCTCTGTCCGCCTGTTGTGATTTCCAAGCCATTGAAAATCAAATCGAAAGACTTTGTCATGCCTTCAAGCGTGTCATCCGGCATCGTGTAAAGCGGCCTCTTTGAGGCGGGATACTTGGTCAGAAAAACAAAATCCGAGTCGTACTCGTCCTTGACATATTGGGCGAAAATCTTTTCACCTTCTGCATCAATATTCCCTATAGGTGATTTCTTTCCGAATTTCTCCAGAAGAATACTTTGAGCATCAGAAAGGGTTATTCTAGGAATGGTTCCGATTGTCGGAAGCTCCGCTTTCATGATTTTCAGTTCGTCGACACAGGATGTTTTCAGATGACTGATTATATATTTGATCAGCCTTTCCTCCAAATCCATAATCTCTTCTTCGCTCTCTATAAAACCCATTTCGAGATCCAGACTCATATACTCATTCAGATGACGCCATGTACTATGCGGTTCAGCTCTGTAAGCCGCTCCTATTTCAAACACCCTTTCAAACCCCGCACCCACCATCATCTGCTTATAAAACTGGGGACTCTGAGCCATAAAGGCTCTAGTACCGAAATAGTCCAGCATAAAAATGTCCGCTCCGCCTTCAGTTTCCATACCGATTATTTTAGGTGTATGTATCTCGGTGAAACCTTCTTTTGTCAAGAAATCTCTATAGGCTTGAACAATTTCCTGTTGGACTTTAAACACAGCCCGTCTATCCATTCTTCTCAACGATATGGTTCGATAATCCAACTGCTTATCCAAGGAGGCATTTATATCGATTCCGTTGATTGTAAAGGGTAATAAATCATACTTCGCCTCTCCAACCACTTCTAGTTCGCCAACAATGATCTCCACCCCACCGGGTGCTTTTTCATTCATCTGCACTTTTCCACTTGCCTTGACTGAAGACTCCAGCTTGAGAGATGAAAGGATTTTTTCATCATCTATAATCATCTGCACAATCCCTGATCTGTCTCTGAGATAGACAAAAGAGAATCCCTTAAAGGACTTGATATTTTGTATCCATCCGAAAAGCCTTACCTCTTTGTCT
>JAHRFV010000172.1 GCA_019084435.1 Dethiosulfatibacter sp. | reverse complement strand
CTCCAGTATGGAAACATCAAAAGTACCACCACCTAAGTCAAACACCATAATTGTATGCAGGTTTTCTTCTTTGTCAATACCGTATGCCAAAGAAGCGGAATTTGGATCGTTGATAATTCTTAAAACATTTAATCCCGCAGTTATTACAGTACCTGCATATTTCACAGATAGTCAAAGACAACCAACAAAAGATGCCGGAAAAATTGCGGGATTAAATGTTTTAAGAATTATCAACGAGCCAACTGCCGCTTCTTTGGCATACGGTATTGACAAAGAAGAAAACCTGCATACAATTATGGTGTTTGACTTAGGTGGTGGTACTTTTGACGTTTCCATACTGGAGATTGGCGAGGGTGTGTTTGAAGTAAAAGCAACAAATGGAAACAATCATCTTGGTGGAGATGATTTTGACGAGGTAATTGTAAACTATCTGTCTGATCAGTTCAAAAAAGATAACGGAATATACCTGAGAAAAGACAAGATGGCTTTGAAAACATTGAGAGAGGGAGCAGAGAATACAAAAAAAGAACTCTCATCCACAATGTCGACCAGCATCAATCTACCATTTATAACTGCTACTCAAGATGGACCTAGACACATGAATGTTGATTTAACCAGAGCAAAATTCAATGAAATCACTTCATTCCTTGTGGATAAGACTGTTGACCCTACGAAAAAAGCACTGGCTGATGCAAAACTGACTGCCAGCGACATTGACAAGGTAATACTGGTTGGCGGTTCTACAAGAACACCAGCTGTACAGGATGCAGTAAAAAGAATCACCAACAAGGAGCCTCACAAAGGTATCAACCCAGATGAGTGTGTTGCTTTAGGCGCAGCCATTCAAGGTGGTGTCTTAACTGGAGAGTTCGGCAAGGACATACTGCTGGTAGATGTAACACCTTTATCACTTGGAATTGAGACATTGGGTGGTGTATTCACAAAACTGATAGAAAGAAACACAAGAATACCTTCAAAGAAAAGCCAGATCTTCTCAACTGCAGCTGACAATCAGACTGCTGTGGATATCCATGTTCTACAGGGAGAAAGACAGATGGCAGATGGAAACATTACACTTGGAAGATTCCAATTGTCAGGTATACCACCAGCACAAAGAGGTATTCCACAGATTGAAGTTACATTTGATGTGGACGCTAATGGTATCGTAAATGTTTCTGCTAAAGATAAGGGTACAGGCAAAGAACAAAAGATAACAATAACCGCCTCAACAAATCTCTCTGACGATGAAATTGAAGCTAAAGTCAAGGAAGCGGAGAAATTTGCTGATGAGGATAAGAAGAAAAAAGAAGAAATTGAATTGAAAAACAATGCTGACAATATGGTTTATCAGATTGAAAAAAGCATGAATGAGCTTGGCGATAAGCTTAGCGAGGAAGAAAAAACTTCAGTTAACACAAAAAAAGATGATCTAAAAAAAGCATTGGAAAATAATAACATAGAAGAAATAAAAGCCAAGTTGGAAACTTTGACAGAAGAGTTTAATAAACTGGCACAAAAGATATATCAACAAGCTTCACCGGAGGGTGGAGAAAACACAGCTGAAGGGCAACCTGAATCCCAGGATGCTGATAATGATGGTGTGGTTGATGCGGAATTTGAAGAAGTAGATGGTGATGATGATAGTCAAAGCTAAATCATTTGATTTAGCTTTACCTTTTTTAGTTTTTAATGAAGTGTCATTCAAAATGGTGGTGGTAAAATAGATGAGTGAGAAAAGAGATTATTACGAGATATTGGGTATAAGCCGGGATGCAGATGAAAGCGAAATCAAAAAGGCTTTCAGAAAGCAAGCTAAAAACTATCATCCTGACCTCAATCCAGGTGACGAAGAATCAGAAAAAAAGTTTAAGGAAGTCAATGAAGCCTATGAAATATTGAGTGATCCGGCTAAACGTGAAAAATACGACAAGTTTGGTCATTCTGCATTTGAAAACAATGGCGGCTTTGGTGGTGGCGGATTTTCCGGCGCTGCTGGATTCGACGATATTTTTGGTGATATATTCAGTGATTTCTTTGGCGGTGGCGCTGCCAGACAAAGGCGAGCGGGACCTAGAAAGGGATCTGATCTAAAAATCAGATTAAATATTTCATTTGAAGATGCAGCTTTTGGTACGACAAAGGAAGTCAAGGTTTCAAGGATGGAGACCTGTGCACATTGTCATGGAGAAGGTGCAGAGCCAGGAACCGGTAAAGAAACATGCGGCACCTGTAATGGCTCTGGTCAGGTGAGATCTGTTCAATCCACGCCATTTGGACAGTTTTCAAATGTAAGAACATGTCCGACTTGCAATGGCTCAGGCCAGATTATTAAAACACCTTGTAAGGTATGTGGTGGATCAGGCAAGGAAAAGAAAACTAGAAATATCAAAATACATATACCCGCAGGTGTGGATTCCGATTCTATCATACCGTTGCGAGGAGAAGGTAATCATGGTGAGAAGGATGCTCCGTCAGGTGATTTGTATGTCTATCTGAACATCAAACCTCACAAGTTCTTCAGAAGAGAAGGATATGATGTCTGGTATGAAATGCCGGTGTCATTTTCAGCAGCAGCACTAGGTAACACAGTGGAGGTACCTACTCTAGAAGGTAAGGTCAAATATACCATACCTGAAGGATCTCAGACCGGTACAGTTTTCAGATTAAAAAACAAGGGCATACCGCATCTTAGAGGTGGCGGAAAGGGTGATCAGTATGTTAAAATAAACATTGAAACCCCTAAAAAATTGACGGATAAACAGAAGGAATTGCTGATGCAGCTGGCAAAAGAATTTGGAGAAAAAATCGAGCCTCAAAAAAAGGGGTTTATAGATAAAATGAAAGACGCTTTTAGCTAAGGAGTGAGTTGGCATTTGGATTGGATTGAAATTGTTATCAAAACCACTTATGAAGCCAAAGAGGCTGTTACAAACATATTGCATGAAGCTATGGTCAGCGGTATAGTCATTGAAGATCCCAATGATATCATCAATCTTCTCAAAGAGGAGCAAGATCGATGGGATTATCTGGATGAGGATTTGATACAAGATTATTATGATGGTGTAGTAATCAAGGGATATTTCGAGAATGACAAAGACTCTACTGATAAAATAGATCACGTCAAAGAACAGATCAATATGCTTCCTAGATATGATCTGGATATTGGCATGACTGAAATTGAGATACAGAGTATTCAAGACCAAGATTGGAACAGTGAGTGGAAGAAGAATTTCAAACCTTTTAGGTTAGGTGATCATGTTGTTATCAAACCATCATGGGAGGAGTATATCTCCTCTGAAGGTGACATCATCATTGAAATTGACCCGGGAGCAGCTTTTGGAACTGGCACACATGAGACGACCTCTATCTGCATCGAGCAACTGGAGAAGCACATCAGTCCTACAAAAAAAGTGTTGGATATAGGAACCGGATCAGGCATACTTAGCATATTGGCTTCTAAATTAGGTGCCTTGCAAGTATTGGGTATTGACATAGATGATGATAGCATAAGAGTGGCTAAGGAGAATGTTTGGATCAACGGATGCAATAATGTTGATATTCAAAAGGGCAATTTACTCCAAAACATTGATTATTCAGCCGATGTTGTTGTTGCCAATATAACTGCAGATATCATTATCAAAATGATTATGGAGCTACATTCAGTCATGCGTTCAGGAAGTGTGTTTATTGGTTCGGGTATATTATCCAAAAAAATAGACCTGGTTGAAGAGGCTTTGATTCATAACGGTTTCGAAATATTGGAAAAAACTTATAAGGGCGAATGGGCTGGTTTATCAGCCCGATTGGTTTGAAATGAATAGATTTTTTGTAGATGAGATAAATGATGGACAGGCAATGATTAGAGATGGGGATTTCAAACACTGCAAGAGTGTTTTGCGGTTGAAGGAAGGCTCAGATTTATTCTTGGTTTATAATGGCAAGGAATATCTAGGAAAAATACTATCATATGAAACCAACACAGTACTCTGCTCTGTTATCAAAGAATCAGATAAAACCAGAGAGGCTGGCATTAATGTCAGTCTGTATCAGTGTATTCCTAAGTCCAGTAAAATGGAGACAATCGTACAAAAGAATGTGGAGATAGGTGTCAATCGCATTATTCCTGTCATCAGCTATAGAACAATCGTCAAAATCTCAGAGCAATCAAAAGAAGAAAAAAAACTGACAAGATGGAATAAAGTCTCAGAAGAGGCTGCGAAACAATCAATGAGAAATATAATTCCCATGGTTGACCATATTATGACATTTAAGCAAATGATTAGTGATTTAAGACAATCGAAAGGATTGATTATTGTCCCTTATGAGAACGAATCAAACAATAGTCTGAGGAGTATCAAAATAGACCGTTCTGAGGTGGGTATTGTTATAGGTCCCGAAGGTGGATTTGAGGATTTTGAGATAGAGGAACTGAAGAACGCAGGTGCACATATTGTCACACTGGGACCAAGGGTTTTAAGGACCGAGACTGCAGGTATTGTGGCCTGTGCGCTATGCATGTACAAAACTAATAATATATAGGTGATTATTTGAATGTATCGTTTTACACTTTAGGATGTAAAGTAAATCAATTTGAAACAGAGGCAATGACACAACTATTCAGAGATTGGGGTTTTGATATCATTCAACCTGGTGAAGAATCAGATGTGTTTGTCATCAATTCCTGTACAGTAACAGCTGCAAGCGATAAAAAAACCAGAAACATGGTTAATAGATTTAAACGGTTGAATAAGGATTCTATAGTCGTTCTTGCAGGTTGTTATGCGCAATCAAAACAAGAGGATTTGAAAAATGATCCCAATATCGATATAATAATAGGTACAAAATACAAGGACAAGGTTGTTGAATACGTGAATGAACATATCGAAACTAAGAGCATGATTTTTAAGGTTGATGATTTTAAGGTCGGCGATAGCTATGAAAATCTGACCATCACTCATACCGAAGAGCGTACAAGAGCCAACATCAAGATTCAGGACGGCTGCAGGCAATTCTGCACTTACTGTATCATACCATACGTTAGAGGACCCGTCCGAAGCAGGGAGATAAATGATGTATTAGACGAAATAATCCAGCTGCATCGGAATGTATATAAAGAAATTGTACTGAATGGGATTCATATAACGTCATATGGTTTTGATTTAGATGATACTAATTTGATTAAGCTGATTAAAGCAATTAATGATTTGAATCTTAATGGTGTAAGATACAGATTGGGATCACTCGAACCAAGAGTGATTAGCGAGGCTTTGATTCAGGAAATGAAGAGAGGGGATTTTTGTGATCATTTTCACCTTTCTTTACAGAGTGGATCAAATTCAGTCCTTGACAGGATGAATAGAAGATATACATCAATGGATTATTATGATAAGGTGGAGCTTATAAGAAAACACATGCCTGATGCAGGAATCACCACAGATATTATTGTTGGGTTTCCCGGTGAAACAGAAAAAGAGTTTGAAGAAACTTGTCATTTTGTTGAGAAGGTCAGGTTTTCAAAGGTGCATGTTTTCCCATTTTCACCTCGAGAGGGTACTAAAGCATTCCATATGCCTAATCAGGTTCAAGGGAAGATTAAAAAAGAAAGAACCAATAGATTGATTGGACTGTGTGACCAGGTATCACAGGATTTCTATGAAGCGTTTTTAGACAGAACGGTGGATGTTCTTTATGAACAGCAGCATGAAAAAGGCTATTACATCGGCCATGCCACAAATTACCTGACCACCCACACTTATTCACCTGATGATTTGCAAAACGCTAGAAAACATGTCCGAGTCAGTTCTGTTGATTACCATACATTAATAACTGAGGAGGTGACGCTGTGAAAGACTGTTTGTTTTGTAAAATCGCCAATAAGGAAATACCATCAGAGATTGTTTACGAGAATGATGATATCCTAGCTTTTAATGATATCAATCCACAATCACCTGTTCATGTCCTAATTATACCCAAGACTCATATTTCATCTCTAAATCAGATTAACCATTCTAATAGTGAAACCGCTCTTAAGATACTTGAAGCTATACCGTTGATTGCCAAAGAAACAGGTATTTTTGAATCTGGATATCGGGTGGTATCCAACTGCGGAGTGGATGGAATGCAGTCTGTTGATCATTTGCATTTTCATGTTTTAGGCAAGAGACTGATGAAATGGCCACCGGGTTAGATTTGAAAAATAACAGTTGAAAATAATTTTTAGTTAATGTATAATGTACAAGTGCAATTTGAGATACGACAATATTGTATTATGAGGGGAGGGTCGCAGATGACAGAGGTTAAAGTAAGAGAAAATGAATCTTTGGATAATGCATTGAAGAGATTTAAAAGACAATGTGCTATCACTGGCGTTCTCTCTGAAGTAAGGAAAAGAGAGCACTACGAAAAGCCAAGCGTGAAGAGAAAGAAGAAGGCTGAAGCTGCCAAGAGAAAGAAAAACAAAAAGATTGGTAAATAATTGAGGTGAAGGTATGTCTTTAAAAGAGAAGCTTATGGAAGACTTGAAGGCTTCAATGAAAAATAAAGACAAGGTAAGAAAAAACACTGTAACCATGATTAGAGCGGCAGTTACACAATTGGAAGTTGACAACAGGGTAGAGGTGTCTGATGATGATGTCATCGGCATAATCGCCAAACAGGTGAAACAGAAAAAAGACAGTATAGACGACTTCAAAGCTGGCAATAGGGAAGACTTGGTTACACTTACTGAAGAGGAAATTGCTATTTTAACTGAATATTTGCCTGAACAGCTTAGCCTGGAGGCATTGGAAGAAATAGTGGTTAATGCTATCAAAGAAACCAATGCACAAACCAAGAAAGACATGGGAAAAATCATGGGGAAAATAATGCCCCTGATTAAAGGCAAAGCCGACGGCAAGCAAGTTAATGAAATAGTTTCGAAATACTTAAGTTAAAAAAAGACCCGACGGGTCTTTTTTTATGCTAATTCAAGTGCTATTTCCATCATATCCGTCAGCGTTTTTTCTCTTTCTTCCGCTGTGGTCATCTCATGAGTCGCAACATTGTCGCTTACTGTCAGAATGGCCAATGCATTTGCACCAAGCTTAGCTGCATTCATGTAGAGTGCGGCAGCTTCCATTTCAACCCCCAGGACGCCAAGAGCTGCCCATTTTTTCCATACATCTGGATTAGCATCGTAGAAAATGTCACTGGACAATATATTGCCAATTATAACGGGGATATTCTTTTGATCAGCTGATTTCTTAGCTTTTTCCAACAGCTCATAAGAAGCTGTAGGAGCATAGGTTCCAGGGAGACCATATTGGGAAGCGAAATTTGAGTTAGTAGATGCACTCATGGCTAATATTACATCTCTCACCTTAACATCTTCTCTGAATGAACCGCATGATCCGATTCTGATAAGATTTCTGACACCATAGTCAACTATGAGTTCATGTGAGTATATGCCAATAGAAGGCATACCCATTCCTGTACCTTGAACCGAGATTTTTTTACCTTTATAATAACCTGTATAACCATACATACCCCGTACTTCATTGTAACAGAAGTAATCATCGAGATATTTTTCTGCCAAAAACCTAGCCCTTAAAGGATCACCGGGCAATAGTATGGTTTCAGCAATTTCTCCTTTTTTAGCACCTATGTGTATTGTCATAATAACACCTCCAAATTCATTTTAACAAATGTTTAGGAGATATACAATTTCTTTATAATTTTGTTTGTATAGAAATATGTTTTGGCATATGATATTATTGATTAGACAGACATACCAAAGGAGGATAAATGGAACAATTTGAGAAACAAATTCAATTGGAGAATAGCAATTTAGTCCCGCTTATTTTCGGGCAAATGGATAATAATCTAAGACAAATCAGAGAGCTTTTTAAAATAGATTTACTGGTCAGAGAAGATATATTAAAGATAATTGGTAAAAAGGATGACGTGGAGACTGTCGCCAAACTGCTTGAGGATATAATAAATGGTTTTAAGGATGAGGGATTCTTGCCAGAATCAAAGTTCAATTATCTTTTGAAATACTATGCAGAGGGTAATGTGGAGAGAGTGGGGGATTATCTTAATGATGTCATAACCGTGACTTCATCAGGTAAGATGATTAAGCCCAAGACCATCGGACAGAAGATTTATATAAACAATATCAGAGAAAACGATATTGTATTTGGTATCGGACCTGCTGGAACAGGGAAGACGTATCTAGCGGTTGCCATGGCTGTGGATGCTTTTAGGAAAAAAGAAGTGGACAGAATCATATTAACAAGACCGGCAGTAGAAGCAGGAGAGAAGCTGGGATTTTTACCCGGTGATCTCCAAGAGAAGGTCGATCCTTACTTAAGGCCACTTTATGATGCTATGTTTGAAATCATGGGTTCTGAAAACTATCTGAGATATCTGGAAAAGGGATTGATTGAAGTAGCACCACTGGCTTACATGAGAGG
>JAHRFV010000293.1 GCA_019084435.1 Dethiosulfatibacter sp. | reverse complement strand
GATCAACTTTGATCAAAACAGTTCAAAACCAATTTATGAACAAATCTATGAGCAATTCGTCAAACTTATAAGTAATAAAGTTCTCAAAACAGATGAACAGTTACCATCCGTCAGAGATTTGGCATCCTCTGTCAGGATTAACCCCAATACCATACAGAGAGCCTACAAATTATTGGAAAGCAAAAACTACATCTATTCTGTACCTGGTAAGGGAAATTTTGTATCCAAGGCGGACAATTTGATTTCTGCAGAATTGGAAAGAGCCGAAAACCAGTTTGTCAGAAGTATAAAAGAAATGAAAATATTAGGTATAACCGACGAAAGGGTTATGTACTTGACCCAAATGACTTTGAAGGGAGTTGAAAGCGATGCTTCAAGTAAGTTTGTTGAATAAAAGCTTTAGAAAATTTCACGTGTTAAAAGATATAAATGTAAATGCTGAAGCAGGCCAGATATATGGCTTGGTGGGATCAAATGGATGTGGAAAGACCACCCTGCTTAAACACATTATTCAGGTTTTTAGACAAGACAGCGGTGAAATACATTACAACAACAATCTGATAACAGAAAAATCAGAAGAGATCAAAGATTTCTATTATGTACAGGATGATTTGTTCTTTCCCCAAAATAGCACCTTAAAGAGCCTTTATGATTTTGAAAAGCTCTTGTATACCGACATGTCATTGGAGAAATTCAACAGGCTTGTCAAATATTTCAAAATTGATATCAACAAAAAACTTAATTCCATGTCCAAGGGACAAAAAAGACAAGCGGCATTTGTGTTGGCTATGGCGGCCAATCCAAAAGTGTTACTGCTAGATGAGATTGTTGATGGTCTGGATGCAGTCATCAGAAGGAAGTTCTGGAATGTACTCATCAAAGAGGTTATTGAGAACAACATAACTGTAATCATTTCATCCCATGCATTGAAAGAATTGGACAACATTTGCGACAAGGTTGGTATCATGCATGAGGGTACAATAATCAAAGAAGAAGAGATGGAATCTTTGAAGGAGAACCTGAAAAGAGTTCAATTTGCAATAGAGGGAGAGTATGAGGACATAATCGATGAATCCTTTACACTTCTCAAGTCCATCAAAGTAGGTAGTGTTTATTTCGTAACACTCAGAGGAGACGTAGACGCATTCAGAAAATCCCTCGAAGATCGATACAAGCTGTTGATATTTGATGAGCTGGCTGTCAATCTGGAAGAAATTTTCATTACTGAGTTAGGAGGTGCTGGATATGGAATGGAAGAACTCGATTCATAAGAATACAGGAAGGCTGGTAATCAATGGACTGAAAGAGAAAAGAAGCTGGTTTCTTGTTTCGTTCTTGATTCTATTCATCACCGTTATTATCATCCCGATTATAACCGGATCCAGAATACAAGAGGGTCATATAGCAGTAGGTATGGTTGAGGTATTTTTTCTGGTTTTCATCAACTGTATGATTGACTTCAGTTATATGCATGACAGTAGAAAGCTTGCCTATAACATATCAAAACCAATTACAGACCTTCAAAAGATAAATGTGACCATTATAACCAATGTGGTTTTCACAACAGTACTGGTTACGGTGTTGTTTGTTATCAGTAGGTTTATTACAACAAGCTATATGGACATTAATGAGGTGTTCATCTTCACTGTGCCTTGGTTGATAACAGGCATATTCACAGCTGCAATATCAGGAATATTGACAGGAAACAGCATCTCAGGTTCGTTGGCAACCATCATCAACTTTACGTTGCCATTATCCTTTTTAGCGATTATCAACTACTTTTTCAAAATAGTCGAAGATATCGCAATAGGATTCAATTCCAGCATATTGTTCAATACATTCATAGAAAACTACTACAGGATAGATATATTATACTTTGTAAAATACGTGGAGGATGGTTTTGATTTTACATACTTCATTGTGCTAGCAACAGTACTTGTTATACTGTACGGTTTGATATATGTGTTGGCGAAGAGGCGAAAGCACGAGAGGTCAGGGGAATTAGTAGTGTCTGATGGATACAAAAGCTTTATCTCTATCATCATAGCATCTTTGGTGCCGATTGCATTTTCGAGTATTTTCTATAATGTTGGATTCTCAGGTCGGATCATAACATTCGTTATCCTGTTTGCATTGGCATACTATCTGATCAACGCTGTATTGGAAAAATCTTTCAGGCTGAATAGATTGACAATCAAGCTATTTGCGGGATTCATGGTGTTCTTTGCTTTGTTTATTATCATAGCGGATTTTGCCACCAATCAGTTTGAAGGCAGACTGCCGGTAGCTTCAGAGATAAGCTCCGTCTATATCGGTTCCAATACTTGGATTTATGCTCAGGAAACCGACGAAAGTGAGTTCGAAGGCAGACAAATCTACAGTGCGACAGAAGAATTTATGAAAAAGGCTGACAATGTGATTCTTTATGAGGACCAGGAGACTATTCAAGCGATTATTGATGTGCATCGTGAAGTCATCAGGAATCAAGATTATTACTATAATATGAGCTTTGTTATCGCTTATTACTACAACGATGG